>NZ_JBSTYP010000029.1:0-61712 GCF_054052405.1 Aeromonas aquatilis
TTGAAAGGCTGGGGTATCCATGATGGTAGACCTCAAGGTGATGGCCTACTTCAAGCTTAGCCTTTCAACACGTAATTGGGACATAGCCAAAAACAAGAGGGGGAAGCTTGCGCTTCCCCCTCTCTCATTTCACCAACCCCTATCAGATAAACTGACTGGTCAGCAGCCAGCCTGTGTAGGCAACGAAGCAGGTGAGCAGCACGCCCCCCTCCAGCCGGTTGATGCGGCCCTGCCCCTTGCGGCCCAGACACATCACCAGCAGCAGCAGGGTCAGCCCCATCATGATACTCCAGTCACGGGTGAGCACCTCCGGCGCCACATCGAGCGGGTGGATGCACGCCGCAATCCCCACCACCGCCAGGGTGTTGAACAGGTTGGAGCCGAGCACGTTGCCAAGGGCCAGATCATGCTCGTTCTTGCGAATGGCGATCAGCGACGAGGCCAGCTCCGGCAGAGAGGTTCCTACCGCGACTATGGTAAGACCAATCACCAGATCGCTGATACCGAGCGCCTGAGCGATGGTCACCGCCCCCCAGACCAGCAGGCGGGAAGCACCGATCAGCAGCACCAACCCGACCACCAGCCAGAAGATGGCGCTCTTGAGGGACATCCCCTCGCTCTCGATATCCTCGGCGGTCTCGGTATCCAGCGCATCTCCCTTGCCATTCATGCCAGCCCAGATGGACCAGCCCATCAGGGCAACAAAGACGGCCCCCAGAATGATCGCATCCATCCGGCCCAGATGGCCATCGATCAGCAGGGCGCCGGAGAGCAGGGTAATACCAAGCAGGATCGGGATCTCCTTGCGCACTACCTGAGAAGCTACCGCGATAGGGCTGATCAGTGCCGTCAGACCCAGGATCAGCGCGATATTGGTGATGTTGGAGCCATAGGCATTACCGAGCGCCAACCCGGGATTGCCCTGGGACGCAGCCAGTGCCGAGACCACCATCTCCGGGGCCGAGGTACCAAAACCGATGATCACCATGCCGATCAGCAGCGGCGGCATCCCCGCATAACGGGCGGTGGCGGCTGCGCCATCGACAAACTTGTCTGCACTCCAGACCAGCAGCGCCAGTCCGGCAATCAGGGCAACAAAAGCCAGGGTCATAGGATCTTCATCTCTTGTTATCTGCAACGAAGCGCCAGCCCAAACGGGCAGGCACCATGGGAAAGTGGCGCCAGTGTAGCTGTGCCACCTCCCATTTCAAGGGGAAATCAAACCGTGATTAACATTTCACAGTGCAGCCAGCAGGCTCGCGGCATCTGAGACCTCAAACTTGCCTGGCGCCTCCACAAACAGCTGCTCGACCACACCATCGTTGGCGATCAACGCAAAGCGCTGGGCACGGATGCCGCCAAAGGCGCCGGTATCCTTGGCCAGATCCAGCGCCCGGGTCCAGCTGCCATCGCCATCTGCCAGCATGGTGATCACCTCGGCATTCTGGGCCGTCTGCCAGGCCCGCATCACGAAAGCGTCGTTGACCGACAGGCAACAGATGGCATCCACCCCTTTGGCCATAAACTGATCGGCCAGCACCACATAGCCGGGCAGATGAGCATTGGAGCAGGTAGGAGTAAAGGCGCCGGGTACCGCAAACAGCACCACTTTTTTACCGGCGAACAGCGTCTTGCTATCCCGCAGCTGCTTGCCCTCGGCGGTGATAAAGGTAAATTCGCCCGCAGGCAGGGGTTGTCCTACAGCAATCATGATTTCTCGTCCTGAGTCGTGATGGGAAGTCGCCAGTTTATCCCAGAGTGACGATGCCGCCTAACAGCGGCTCTGAGCCTGACCCTGGATAGCGGCAGGCATTTTCCCCTTGGGCAGACTACTCTTGAGCTGGTTTCACGGCGCCAGGAGGCCCCATGCAACACTATTACGATGGTCTGGAAATTCGTCCCCCCGCCATGCGCGAACAGCAGCAACTGGACCAGCTCAATCATCAGCTTACCCATGTCAGTCAATATTGCGCCGGTTACTCCAGCGCCTATCGCCAGTGCCGCCTCGAGGATCTGGCAGAGCTGGCCACCCTGCCACTGCTCGACAGCAAAGAGCTCTTTGCCGCCCAGCAGGCTCATCCCCCCTTTGCCGGTCTCACCGGCCGCCCCGCCAGTCAGGCGCTGCGGGTCTTCTCCTGTCCGGGCCAGCTGGCCATACCCGAGTATGCGGGTGCTGACTGGTGGGGGGCCGCCCGAGCACTGTTTGCCGCCGGCTTCAAGGCGGGGGAAGTGATGCTCAACAGCCACGACTATCATGCTGGTCCCACCGCCTTTATCTTCGATAACGGCGCCCGCCAGCTGGGGGCTCCCGTGGTACCCTGCGGCCCCCACGATACCCAGCGCCAGCTGGAGGCACTGCTGCGCTATCAACCCACCGGCTACGTCGGCCCGCTGGTGACCCTGCTCGACCTGCTGGAAGCGGCCGAAGCGGCGGAGATCCCGAGCGACTCGCTGCGCCACGCCCTACTGTGCGAAGCCACCCATCCTGAAACCGCACCACTGCGCGCCATTCATGGCATTGCGGCCCTCAACTGTCTGGTGTGGCAGGATGTGGGGGTGGTGGCCTACGAGAGTCAGCCCGGTCAGGGCTTTATCGTCAACGAGAGCTGCATCGTCGAAATCATCGATCCCGCCAGCGGCAATCCCGTGAGTGGCGACGAGACCGGCCAGCTGGTGGTGACCCGACTCGATCTGGAGTATCCGCTGCTGCGGCTAGCCACCGACTGGCAAGGTCACTGGCTTGCCAAGCAAAGCTCGTGCGGACGCACCAATCGGCGCCTCAAACTGGTGTAGCCACCCCAACAGATGCACACATGCAAACGGGCAGCCATCAGGCTGCCCGTCTTGTTGCTGAACCGGAAAAGAACATATCTGAAGAAAGACGTTAGCGTCTTGCCTGCCAGGTGGCGATGGCGAGCAGGGAGTCGGGGGTAAATTCGGCGGCACGCTCGGCAATCTCGGCCAGGCTCATCCAGTGCACCGCGCTTACCTCTTCGGCCTGCAACTGCAGCGGCCCCTGATAACGGCAACTGAAGAGGCCACCCCAGACCCGGTAGCCCTCCCCTTCCGCATAAAAGCTGCCAAAGCCCTGCAGAGGAACATCCATAATCCCCAGCTCCTCGGCCAGCTCGCGGCGGGCGGAGCGCTCCATCTCCTCACCGGTGGTGACCACGCCACCGGCGCAGGCATCCAGCATGCCGGGGCAGAAATCCTTGCTGAGGGTGCGTCGCTGCACCAGGATCCGATCCGCGTCGTCGAGCACCAGAATATAGCTGGCGCGATGGCAGAGATTCTCCCGCCGCACCTTGGCTCGCTCGGCCACGCCAATCACCCGGTTATCCTCGTCCACCACATCAACCCATTCCACGCACAGGCCCTTCTATTTGTTCCATTCAAGCCCGCAGTATATCGGTGCGGTGGTTTGCCATGGCACAACTTTTTCGATGATGCCGTCAATTTGCCGAGCTCACTGGCAAAATAAGGATTCATGCAAATCTTTATAAACCGTCATATCAGTGTCATCGACCGACACCATAGTGTGCCCTGTCCAGGCAATCAGGGAACCGTGTGATGAAGGTATTCAAGCAGTTATCCCCACGGCAGATCGCTCGCTACATCAAGAGCTTTCACCGAGGCTATTTTGCCATCGAGTCGCTGGGGACATTTGAATTCAACGCCGGCAGGATCAGCCTCCATGGCCTGACCTGCCGCCAGCGGCTGAGGCTGGCCCGCCAGATCAATCAGGCCGTCAGCCAGCTTCGTCACAACGAGCCCTTGCCGGACATGTGAGTCAAAGGGTCTTGCCCTACTGTCTGTTGTGCAACCATGTTTTGCCCGCCGGCTACTCGCCGCGCGGGCCGTTTTCGATGTCGGTGATGATGCCGTTGCGCACCGTCACGAAGCGCATGAACTCGTTCTTGCCGAAGTTGTAGGTCCAGCGTTCGCCATATTTGACCTGCACCAGGTTGCCAAACTGGTTCTCCTCGTTGCGGTTGAGCTCTTCTCGCAGCATGGGCTCACCGCACTTGATCAGCATCTCGGCGGTGGTGTCGCCCTCGGTGATCAGGGCGTTCTTGCAACGCATGGCATCAGCACTGGCCGGAATACTCAGCAGCAACAGGGCCAGCCCCGCTACCTTATTCATCTTCTTGCTCATCGAGTTCTCCTTCTCCGGTCGCATGAGTCGCAGTATGCCTGTTCCCGTTGCTGAAAAAACCAGTCAATGGCGCAAAAGTGCCGCCCTTTTCTGCTCTCCAGCCCGCTGGCCGCGACAAATGTTGTCTATCAGATTGCACCAAAAACAAACGGCGACCCGAGGGTCGCCGTTTGCATCAAACCAGCAGGATCACAGGATGTCCAGCAGCTCGACTTCAAATACCAGTGCAGAGTAGGGCGGGATGGAACCGGCACCACGGGCACCGTAGGCCAGATCGTGGGGGATGTAGAGCTTCCACTTGGAACCAACCGGCATCATCTGCAGTGCTTCAACCCAGCCAGCGATCACGCCGGTTACCGGGAATTCAGCCGGCTGGCCACGGGCGACGGAGCTGTCGAATACACCACCGTGGGTGAAGGTACCGTGGTAGTGCACGCGCACGGACTGACCGGCTACCGGAACAGCACCGTTGCCTTCGACCAGCACTTCGTATTGCAGACCGGAATCGGTCACGTTTACGTCGTCGCGCTTGGCGTTGTCAGCCAGGAAGGCTTCGCCGTCAGCAGCTGCGGCCTTGGCGACGGCTTCCTGCTCTTCTTGCATGCGTGCAGTGATCACCTGGAAGGCATCATTGATATCGTCACGGCTGACCGCGAACTCCAGACCATTCAGGGCATCTGCCAGACCTTGTTGCAGGGCCGGGATATCCAGACCGGCGAAGGCTTGCTGCGCCAGCTGATCACCCATGTTGCGGCCGATGCCATAGCTGGCCTTCTGTTCGATAGAGTCGTATTGGGACATTGAGATGTTGCTCCAGATCCATGTAGTAAAGAAGCGGGATAATATCAGACTTTTGGCCGGGGTGCTGCCGGGGTGCCCCTGATTTCCCCGTCAGTGGGAGGAACTTCACACAAGATGCGGATGAACGCCGCCCAACGGCGGCGATCTGCTTAACCGCGATCCAGCAAGGCTCTGACTGCAGCAACCTTGGCACCATCGGTGATATTGACCCGACCGTCGTCCGAGGTGCCCATGTTGACGCCATGGGGCACCATGCCACCGCGCCAACCCATGCCGGACATATGCACTTCGCTCACTCCGGTGAACTCGATGATGGTACGCACGTTGTCGGCATTGACCCCGGCCCCCGGCATCAGGCTGGCACGCCCCGCCAGCGCCTGTTGCATCGCCTGCAGATTTTCCAACCCAGCCAGCGCGGTTGCGGCGTGGCCAGAGCTCAGAATGCGTTCGCAACCGGCAGCGACTATGGTCTCCAGATCGAGGCGCCAGTCGGAGGAGAGGTCGATGGCGCGATGGAAGGTGACCCCCAGGGGGCCAGCGGCATCCACCAGCTGTTTGAGCTTGGCGGCAGGCACCCGCCCTTCCTCATCCAGCAAACCGACCACCACCCCTTGCAGACCGGCAGCGCGGGCCGCCGCGATATCTTGCAGCATCATCTCGAACTCGCCGTCGTTGAAACAAAAATCCCCAGCGCGCGGGCGGATCATGGCGTAAACCGGCACGGTGGCGTGGCGGGCTGCCAGCTGCATAAAGCCATAGGAGGGGGTCAGGCCGCCCAGACCCAGCGCAGAGCAGAGCTCGATGCGATCCGCCCCGGATTGCTGGGCGGTGAACAGGGATTCCAGGTTGTCGATACAGATTTCAAGACGGGTCATGAGGACTCCTTTTTCGGGGAGATCAGACCCCACATCTGATCTCATAGATTGAGCAAGGCTGCGCCGCGCACACCACCGGCACCGCCGAAGCGGGCCTGGCGGATCTCGGGCAGGGCGACCCCGGGCAGCAAGTGACCGGGCAGACGCAGCGGCAGCTGTTCATAGAGGGCGGGCAGGCCGCTCAGGCCGCCCCCCAATACCACCACCTCGGGATCAATCACCGAAATGGCAGTGGCAAGCCCGGCGGCCATGATCTCCAACCAGCAGTCGACCGTCTCGACCGCATGGGGTTCATGGGCCTCGAAGCGTCCCACAATCTGGTGACCCGTGGCGCGCTGGCCATGGAAATGGTGATAGAGACGCTCCAGACCGGTGCCGGAGGCATAGGTTTCAAAACAGACCAGACGGCCGCAGCCGCAACGGGGACGGGGCAACTCGGGGTACTTCATCAGCATGGTCGCGGGCAAGGGGTAGTGACCAATCTCGCCCGCCAGCCAGTTGCGCCCCTGAATAAGCTTGCCCGCCAGATAAACAGCGCCGCCGATGCCGGTGCCGATGGTGACGCCGAGCGCACTGCCGGCGCCGTCGGCTGCCCCTTGATGCACTTCGGACCAGAGGAAGCAGTTGGCGTCGTTATCCACCTTGACCGGCCGCTCCAGCAACTCGGCCAGATCGGCGCCCAGATGGCGACCATTGATGGAAGGCAGATTAGCCGCCACTATGCTGTGATCCTGGCTATTGATAACGCCGGGGAAACCGATGCCGACCGAGCCCCGTGCGCCGAAGCGGGCATCCGCCTGCTCGACCCGGGAGCGGATCAGCTGCTGCAACCCCTCATAATCATTGCCCGGGGTACTCATGCGCTCCTCGTGGCAGAGGTTCAATGCACCGTCATAGACCGCAAAAGCGATCTTGGTGCCACCGATATCAAAGCCGTAATACATGCCAGCACTCCCTTGTCAGCCCGTGTTTATCCAACTCTGTTCCAAGGGGGACATTGTATTAATTCGCAAAAAAAATAAAGTGACCGAGGGCGAAAAACGGGAGGGTGATCAGAGCAAACGGCTCATTTGTCGCTGCAGGCAGGTCTGCCCGAGGCTCATCAGGGTGCGCTCCTCGCCATCAAAGACGAAACCGCGGCGCAGGTAGAACCCCTCGCCAATGTGATTGCCATCGAGCAGCCACAACTTGACGCTGCCGCAACCGGCGCGGCGCATCTGCATCGCCACCGCCTGCCACAGCCGTTTGCCATAGCCTTGTCGCCAGTGATCGGGGTGGAGGTAAAAGGCGCGGATCAGGGCGCTGCTCTGCCCCTCTTCCTGCACAGGTTGCCAGTAGAGCAACCCGATAACGACTTCGTCGAGACAGAGCAACATGGGCCTTGGCCCAGCGTCAGCCAACCGCTGCTGCCAGATCTGCAGATGGGAGGTCACCGCCAGCTGTTCCAGCAGATCCGGGCCGAGCACCTGCCCATAGGCAGCGAGCCAGCTGGCTCGCTGCATTACCGTCATGGCGGCAGCATCCTCGGGCCGCGCCATGCGCAGGCTTATGCCTTGCATTGGGGCACCAGACCGTTGGCGCGGGCCTGCTCATAGAGCGGCAACACTTCCGCTTGCTGCGCTTGCAGCTCGGCGATCCGGTTCTCGTTGCTCGGGTGGGTGGAGAGCAGTTGCGGCGGCGTGTTGCCACCGGCAGCGGCACTCATGTTTTGCCACAGGGGAACAGCTTGCGCCGGATTGAACCCGGCGCGCGCCATCAGCTCCAGCCCCAACCTGTCCGCTTCGCTCTCCTGAGTGCGGCCATAGGGGAGCATCACGCCGACCTCAACCCCAAGGCCAAGGGCGGCCATGGTGGCGCCGCGATACTCGCTGGTGCCCATGGCGATGTCCGCAGCCGCCAGACCGATCCCCGCCAGCTGGCTGCGCGAGAGTCGTTCGTTGGAGTGTTGGGCCAATACGTGAGTCAGCTCGTGACCGATGACGGTCGCCAGCTGATCCTGATTCTTGGCCACCTTGAGCAGACCGCTGTAGACACCAATCTTGCCGCCGGGCAGGGCGAAGGCGTTGACCTGTTTGGAGTCAAACACCACCACTTCCCAGTTGGTGATGCCATAGCTGGCCGGCACCTGAGCGGTCACCGCCTTGGCGACACAGGAGACATAGGCGTTGAGTTTGGCATCCTTGCTCACCTTCTCCTGCTTTTTCATCTGCTCGAAGGAGTCAGCACCCAGCTGGTTCATCTGCTGGGGAGAGTAGAGCAGCATCTGGCTGCGGCCGGTCGGCGACTGGGCGCAGGCAACCAGCAGGGAACTACAGAGGGCTACCATGCCAAACTTGGTGAGGGACGCAATCATGAAGGGATCCTTTGCCGTAACATTGCCCTATTCTCGGAAATGCCGCCCTGCTGCGCAAGGGAGCCAGCCCCCGGCTGGCGGAAAAATATCCATCCTGCGCTATTAACAAAACTGACAGTCGCCAAAAACAAAACGAGCCCGCTTGGGGCTCGTTTTATCAGGGCATGCTGACTGCAGGCAGTTACATGATACCCAGCTTTTTCAGGTCAGCCTGTACCACCTTGGCCGGCACCGGCACGTAACCATCTTTGGCAACGATGTTCTGGCCTGCTTTGGAGAGCATCATCTTGACGAACTCTTGCTCCATCGGGGAGAGCGGCTTGTTCGGATGCTTGTTCACGTAAACGTACAGGAAGCGTGACAGCGGATACTTGCCGGTGATGGCGTTATCGGAGGTCGCTTCGATGAAGGTCTTGCCATCCTTGGAGAGCGGTACGGCACGCACGCCGGAGGTGACATAACCGATACCGGAGTAGCCGATACCGTTCAGGGAGGCAGAAACAGACTGCACCACGGAGGCAGAACCCGGCTGCTCGTTCACGCCGCTCTTGAAGTCGCCGTTACACAGGGCGTGCTCCTTGAAGTAACCGTAGGTACCGGATACGGAGTTGCGACCGAACAGTTGCAGATCCTTAGCGGACCAGTTGCCGTCCAGACCCAGATCAGACCACTTGGTGGCAGCCTTGGCTTCGCCGCACTTGAGGGTGCTGGAGAAGATGGCGTCGATCTGCGGCATGGTCAGCCCCTTGATGGGGTTGTCCTTGTTGACGAACACCGCCAGGGCATCGACTGCAACGCGGATGGCAGTCGGCTTGTAACCGTAACGCTTCTCGAATGCCTCCTCTTCACCGGCCTTCATGGCACGGCTCATCGGACCAAACTGGGCAACACCTTCGGTCAGGGCAGTCGGGGCGGTAGAAGAACCGGCGGCCTGGATCTGCACGTTGACGTTGGGGTACAAACGCTTAAATTCTTCGGCCCACAGGGTCATCATGTTGGCCAGGGTGTCCGAGCCGACAGAGGACAGGTTGCCCGAAATGCCGCTGGTCGGGGTGTAATCCGGCAGGTCTTTATCCACACCGGCAGCCAGGGCGCTGACAGAAAACAGGGTTGCTGCGGTGAATCCGATTACACCAGCCAGTTTGTTGAGTTTCATCCAATCTCTCCAAAGTTACAAAAGGCGATTACCTTGAGCTTCATTCTGTCTCCTATCTCCGAGGTGACAGAAGGCTATTGCCAATACATGGCGCCGATTAACACTGTCTTGCGGTAGTCAATTCGACTGAGTCAGCGGTGAGTTCCATTCCGACTCACTCTCCAAAGTTACAGAAGGTCCGTTCTTAAGACGGCGCCAGTATCTGACCTGGCAGTGACAAATTTATGGATTTAATGTGACACTTTAATGACATGGCGGCGCTTTTATCCAAATGGCAAAGGGCTGCCAACGCAGCCCTTCCCGTATATCTAACACCTTGTCATAAAAGACTATTTTATCACCACCATCCGGCTCGGAATGAGAAAGCTGAAGCGGCTGCCAAGGCCAACACGGCTCTCGATATCGAGCTGGCAGTCGTGATGACTGAGGGCATGCTTGACGATGGCAAGGCCCAAGCCTGAGCCGCCGGTGTGGCGCGAGCGGGCCTTGTCGACCCGATAGAACCGCTCGGTCAGCCGCGCCAGATGCTCGGGGGCAATCCCCTCCCCTTCATCGCTCACGGCAAACAGCGCCATCGCCCCCTGCTTGCGCCACTCCACGGTAATTTTTCGCCCCGCCGGGGTGTAGTGGATGGCGTTATAGACCAGGTTGGAGACGGCACTGCGCAGCTGCTCCTGATCCCCGCGCACCAGCAGATTGGGCTGCACCACAAATTCGAGCTGGTGGGCCCGTTCGCCCGAGAGCGCTCGCGCCTCCTGCTCCAGCAGCCCCAGCATGGCAGGCATGTCCACCAGATGGGAGAGATCCACGGTCGGGGCCGCCTCGATACGGGAGAGGGTGAGTAGCTGATTGACCAGATTATCCATCCGGATGGTCTGCTCCATCATCACCCGATGCGCCTTGGCCCACATGGCGGGCGGGGGCGGCTCCTCGGTCATCTCCAGATAGCCTTTGAGCACGGTGAGTGGCGTGCGCAGCTCGTGAGAGACATTGGAGACGAAGTGCTTGCGGGTCTTCTCGAGACTGCGCAAACGGGTGACATCCCGCACCACCAGCATCGCCTGATCGGAGGCGTAGGGCATGATGCGAAACTCGAGAAACTTCTCTTCGTTGACCGGGGAGTGCATCTCGAGGGGCTCGTCATACGCCCCCTTGCCCAGATAGGCGTTAAAGGCAGGATTGCGAATGAGGTTGCCGATATGCTGGCCGGCATCCTCCGGCCAGCGAAAACCGAGCAGTTGCTCTGCCAGCCGGTTGCACCAGAGGATGCTGCCATCTTCGCGAAACACCACGGCCGCATCGGGCAGCGCCTCGGCCCCCTCTCGAAAGCGGCGGATCAGCCCCGCCAGCTCGCGCCGCCGAGCCCGGTGACGCTGTTGCAACTTGTAGATCCCGTTGAAAATGTGCTCCCAGCTGCCACTACCGTTAGGTGGCACCAGGCTGCGGTCGTGCCACAGCCAATCAGACAGCCGCTTCTGGAAACGGTAATGCCAGCCCAGATGCAACACGGCCGCCACCAACAGGCAGAGGGCAAGATGATCAATCAACCAGCCAACCAATGCGAAGGGGGCGTAGAAAAACGCCATTCGCCACAACTGTCGCCGCCAGGCGTAAGGTTGCAACATAACTGCCTCTAGAGACGGGTTGAGAAGCGGTACCCGGCTCCACGCACCGTCTGGATCAATCTGTCGTGCCCTGTCTCTTCAATCGCCTTGCGCAGGCGACGAATATGCACATCCACGGTTCTGTCCTCGACGTACACATTGGTACCCCAGACATTGTTGAGCAGCTGCTCACGGCTGTAGACCCGCTCGGGGTGAGTCATGAAAAAGTGAAGCAGCTTGAATTCGGTCGGCCCCATGTCGAGCGCCTTCTCTTCGGCACTGACCCGGTGGGAGACCGGATCGAGTTTCAGCCCCTGCACCTCGATCACCTCATCCACCGAGGTGGGCGACACGCGGCGCATCACCGCATGGAGGCGAGCGGTCAGCTCCTTGGGCGAGAACGGCTTGGTGATGTAGTCGTCGGCACCGGCCTCCAGACCACGCACCTTGTCCTCCTCTTCACCGCGAGCGGTGAGCATCACCACCGGGATCTGGCGGGTCACTTCATCCTGCTTGAGCTGCTTGATAAACTGGATGCCACTGCCACCCGGCATCATCCAGTCGAGCACGATGAGTTCGGGGTAGGGTTCGCGCACCTTCGCCAGTCCATCGGCGTAATCTTCCGCTTCAATCGTCTCATATCCCTTCTGCTCCAGCACGAAGCAGAGCATTTCGCGGATCGGTGCTTCGTCCTCGACCACCAGAATTCGCTTAGCCATTCCCTTCTCTCTCCTCTGTGAAGATGGGTGCGCCAATTATTAGAACTTTCTGTGACACTTTTATGACTTTATGACAGGCGGGATGATAAACGTTTTCAGATTCAGTTGGCAGCAGCGCGTTGCAGCAAGTCCCAGCGGTTGCCACTGATGTCCTCGAACACCACCACCATGCCGTATGGCTCGCTACGTGGCTGTTCACAAAAATGCACACCGTACGCCTGCATGCGCTGGTAATCACCCCAGAAGTCGTCAGTCTCAAGGAACAGGAACACCCGACCGCCGCCCTGCTGGCCGATGGCGGCCTGTTGCTCGGGCGTGGCGGCGCGAGTCAGCAGCAGCGCCGAACCGGGGGCGCCTTTGGGGGCAACCCGTACCCAGCGCTTGCCCGGTTTGCCCGGTTCATCGAGCCGAGTGTCCTCCAGGAGCGCAAAGCCAAGTCCCTCGGTAAAAAAGCGAATGGCCTGATCGTAATCAGCCACCAGCAGGGTCAGCGCCCCTACGTGTTGTGACATGGCAGAAAATCCTTAACAGATGAGTCAATGGGCGCAACGCCCCGGCAAGGGCGCATCATAGCGGCTGGATGGGCAGGGCTCCAGCCGTCATGTGCGTCTTGAAAACGACCGAAGAGGGGGAGTGAGCGCTCAAGGCGCTTCGCGCAGCGTCCGGTAGAGGGTGGTGCGGCTGATCCCCAGTTGGCGCGCGGCCTCGCTGACGTTGCCGCCGCATGCCGCCAGCGTTTGCTGCACCTGCCGCCGGGTTTGTTCACGCAAGCTGGTCGCCTCCCCCATCGGCAAGGCGCCGGGCTCTGTGGCCACACTGGGTAGATGCAGGTGGGCGGGTTCTATCCAACCCACTCCCTCTGCCAGCACACTGGCCACTTCCAATGCCTGCTTGAGCTGACGCACGTTGCCGGGCAGCGGATGGGCCAGCAGTTGTTGCTCCGCATCGCGGGTCAGACGCAAGGTCGGGTCCATCTCCGCCAACAGTCGCTGGATCAGCCCCAAACGCTCAGCGGCAGGCCAACGGCGCAGCGGCATCAGCTGCTGGCGCCAGCCGCAAATCCGGTAATAGAGGTCTTCGCGAAATGCGCCACTCTGCACCATGGCCGCCAGATCCCGGTGGCTGGCACTGACCAGCCAGAAATCCACCGCCTCCGGCTTGTGACTGCCAACCGGCGTCACGCTGCGCTCCTGCAATACCCGCAGCAGTCGGGTTTGAGCCTGCAGCGGCAGTTCGCCAATTTCATCGAGCATCAGCATGCCGCCATGGGCTGCACGCAGATAACCCTGACTGCCCTGGCTGCGGGCACCGCTGAAGGCCCCGCCCACATACCCAAACAGCTCGGCTTCCACCAGATCTGCTGGTAACGCGCCACAGTTGACGCACACCAGTGGCTGATCCCGCCGACTGGACGCTCGGTGCAGGGCCCGCACCAGATGCTCCTTGCCGCTGCCGGTCTCCCCCTCGATAAGCAGCGAAATGCCGCGTTCCAGCATCTTGAGCGGCACCTGCTGCGGATGTGGCACCGGGCTTGAGTGGCCTGGCAGCACGGCGCGGGAAGGTGTCGCGTCCGCTGCTGGCACCAGCCGCAAGCCACGCCCCTCGCGCAGCAGTTGCCTGCCATCGAAAGGATGCTGACCGAGCCAGAGCCGGCCTGCCCGGTTGGCGCCGAGCAGTTCCCCCTCCTCTCCCAGCAACAGGCGAGCGGACCAGAGGCTCTGGGGATCGAGATCCACCAGCCAGCCCGGCTGACGCGCCAATAGTGCGTTTTCGAGGGTCATCGCCAGCAGCCGCACCGTGCCCAGCATGTCGCCATCGTGATGGGCCGCATCGGTGGAGATGTCGAGCACCCCCAGCAATTGCCCATCCGGTCCGAGCAACGGGCAAGCGCTGCAACTGAGGAAGCTGTGCTGGGCGAAGAAGTGCTGATTGCCGAGCACCTGCACTTCACTCTGCTCGGCCAGCGCGGTACCGATGGCGTTGGTGCCCTTGCTCGCCTCACCCCAGCGGGCGCCACTGCGCAAAAAGATACGCTCGGCATGGCGGGCGAACCCCTCATCACCACTGGCGGCCAGAATGGCCCCCTCACCGTCACACAACAACAGGCGACAGGGGCGCCCTGCCAACAACTGGCCAAACAGCGGCAACACGAAGCGCTGGAAGCAGGCAATCAGCGACCTGTGCTGCTCCTGACGGGCCGACAGCTCCCCCTGGGGCAGCAAGTCCAGATCGGCGCTCTGCTGGCGGCTCAGCCCCTGATGCAGGCAACGCTGCCAGGAACGCTGGATCGGACCGGGACCGGGTTGAAGTGACTCACTCATCACACCTCCTGTTCACAAACAGCACGACTGTCTCGGCCACTGTCCAGAAACGGTACAGTTTTATCGCAATAGCCATGGTCATTGGTTAACCAAGATACGCTGCCACACCCCATTTGGTAACGTTTTTGCAACCTTTTGCCTACTGGTCAGACCCTTTGGCACGCCCCTTGCGATATCAGCTGGCAACCGGTCTGTCAGCCAGTCCGGTCAGGATCACACACATAAAGGATGATGAGATGATTTATACCGCTCCCGGTCAGGCAGGTGCCCTAGTCAGCTTCAAATCCCGTTACGACAACTTCATCGGCGGTGAGTGGGTGGCTCCTCGCGCCGGCCGCTACTTTGAAAACATCTCGCCGGTGGATGGCAAAGTATTCTGCGAGGTCGCCCGCTCCGACGCCGCCGATATCGAACTGGCGCTGGATGCCGCCCACAAGGCGTTCACCAGCTGGAGCAAGACCAGCGTCACCGAGCGCAGCAACCTGCTGCTGCGTATCGCCGATCGCATCGAGCAGAACATCGAACGGCTCGCCATCGCCGAAACCTGGGAGAACGGCAAGGCGGTGCGCGAAACCCTGGCCGCAGACCTGCCGCTGGTGGTGGATCACTTCCGCTACTTCGCTGGCTGCATTCGCGCTCAGGAGGGCTCGGCCGCCGAGCTGGATCAGAACACCGTCAGCTACCACTTCAAGGAGCCCATCGGCGTGGTCGGCCAGATCATCCCGTGGAACTTCCCGCTGCTGATGGCCGCCTGGAAGCTGGCCCCGGTGCTGGCGGCCGGTTGCTGCAGCGTGCTCAAGCCCGCCGAGCAGACCCCGGTCACCATCATGCTGATGATGGATCTCATCAAGGACATTCTGCCCCCCGGCGTGGTCAACGTCGTCAACGGCTTCGGCGCCGAGGCAGGTCAGGCACTGGCCACCAGCAACCGGATCCAGAAGCTCGCCTTTACCGGTTCGACCGAAGTGGGCGCCCATATCCTGCGCTGCGCCGCCGACAAGCTGATCCCCTCCACCGTGGAGCTGGGGGGCAAGTCCCCCAACATCTACTTCGCCGACGTGATGCAGCACGAGAGCAGCTATATCGACAAGGCGGTAGAAGGGATGCTGATGACCTTCTTCAACCAGGGCGAGGTGTGTACCTGCCCCTCCCGCGCCCTCGTGCAGGCCAGCATCTATGACGACTTCATGGACCGGGTGCTGGCACGTGCCCGCACCATAGTGCAGGGCAACCCACTCGATACCGCCACTCAGGTGGGTGCGCAGGCGTCCCGCGAGCAGTTCGACAAGATCCTGGGCTACATGGAGATCGGCCGCGGCGAAGGGGCCAAGATGCTGATCGGCGGCGGCCCGGCCAAGGTGAGCGGACTGGAGGGGGGGTTCTACATCCAGCCCACCATCTTCTCCGGCCAGAACAAGATGCGGGTGTTCCAGGAGGAGATCTTCGGGCCGGCGCTCGGGGTCACCACCTTCAAGGACGAAGCCGATGCTCTGGCCATTGCCAACGACACCCAGTACGGGTTGGGGGCAGGCCTGTGGACCCGCGACAGCAATCTGGCCTGGCGCATGGGGCGTGGCATTCAGGCTGGCCGGGTCTGGGTCAACTGCTACCACGCCTACCCGGCACACGCCGCCTTTGGCGGCTACAAAAAGTCGGGGATCGGCCGCGAGACCCACAAGATGATGCTGGACCATTACCAGAACACCAAAAACCTGCTGGTGAGCCACGACATCAACCCGCTCGGCTTCTTCTAGCGCAAGCGGATGTCATCAGAAAGGGCGCCTGCGGGCGCCCTTCTTGTTTTGCTTCATCAGATGACATGTCCGGCAATTTGTTATCGGCCTGACTGTAGGCGATAACGCTGGGGGGAGCAGCCCAGCTCCCGGTTGAACATGGCGATAAAGGCCGAGGTGGAGCCGTAACCGAGCCGCCAGCTGATCTCCTGAATGGGCATGTCGCCCTTGAGCCAGGCCAGCGCCTTGAGCAGCCGCAGCCGGGCCCGCCACTGACCGAAACTCATCCCCAGCTCCCGCAGGCAACGCCGCGCCAGGGTGCGCTCTGTGGTGTGCAGTTGTCCGGCCCACTGAGCCAGAGTACGGGGATCGGCAGGATCGCTGTGCAACGCCGCCAGCATGGGAGCCAGCAGCTTATCCTGACTCATCGGCAGGTAGCTCTCCTGACAACGGGTGCGCGCCAGCCGCTCCACCAGCAACTCGGCCTGACGCTGATCCCACTCATCCACCATATGGCCTACCCGCCGTTCGCAAAAATCGCTCAGCAGGGCGCGAATAAGTGGGGTGAGCAGCAGCAATCTGGGCTCTGGCGGCAGCTTGGCCGCCAACTCGTGGCTGACGTAGATGGAGGTGTAGTCGAGGGTCTGCTCGTTGTAGGAGGTGTGCTCGAGATCCGCCGGTACCCAGATCAGATAGTCGGCAGGGGCCACCAGTCGCTGATCTCCCAGCTCTATCTCCATGATCCCCAGACTGATCATGTTGAGCTGTCCCCAGGGGTGGGAGTGCAGCACGGTCGCGCTGTCGGCCAGCATCTGCTGGTAACTGAAAAAGAGCGGATTGGGAGCGGGCAGAACGACATCTACCGGCTGAAAGTGGTGAGTGGCCATTAGCGCCCCTTGTCAGCGAGAGAGAGGAGCAGGCGTGATACAACGCCCTGTTGGCTCGGTCTCCGGCACAGGTCAAAAGCAGCCATCAGTTGCGGGCAGACGCAGTCCGTATGGGCCGGAATAAGGTGCATCAGAAAGAGTTGTCTTTTCTGCTGGGTCATCTGTCTGTTTTACGCCACTTGATAATATAAAGACAAGGGTAGACTTGGCCCCCTGTTAATAAGGAGCCTCTGATGCGAATCTTTTCCCCCCTGCTCTTTCCGCTGATGGCAGTGCTGATCTGGGCGACCAATACCGTGGTCTCCAAGGCGGCGGCCAGCGTGCTCGATCCGGCTGCCATCTCTTTTTACCGCTGGGTAATCGCCGCCCTGGCGCTGACCCCCTTCTGCCTACCCCAGTTGTGGCGCCGCCGCCACGAGATCCGTCCCTGGTTTGGCAAGCTGCTGGTGCTGGCGGCGCTCGGCATGGTGCTGTTCCAGTGTCTGGCCTATTACGCCGCCCACAGCACCTCGGCCACCAATATGGGGGTAATTGGCTCACTGATCCCGATGCTCACTCTGCTGTTGGGGGCCACCTTCTTTGGTCAGCGTCCTGGCAAGCAGGCGCTGGCGGGCATGAGCATCTCGCTGTTCGGGGTATTCTGGCTGCTGAGCAAGGGCCAGCCGCTGGCGCTGCTGCGCAATGGCATCAACCCCGGTGATGGCATGATGCTGCTGGGCTCGGTCAGCTATGCGCTCTACGGGTTGCTGATCCGCCGCTGGCAGCTACCGTTTGGCCCCTGGCTCAACCTCTATGTGCAGGTCCTGCTGGCCGTACTGCTGCTGGTACCGGTGGCGCTGAGCGCCGATTCGCTGGCGGTGCCTGCCGAAGGGTGGGGGCTGGTGCTGTTTGCCGGGCTCGCCTCGTCCCTGCTGGCGGCCTACTGCTGGATGCGCGGCCTTGCCTGCATGGGGGCCGAGCGTACCTCGGTGTTCATGAACCTGCTGCCGCTCTGTACGGCGCTGATCGCCGTCATCAGTCTGGGGGAGCCGATCCACGGCTATCATCTGCTGGGAGGTGGTCTCATTCTGGGCGGAGTGATGGCCTCCCAACTGAAGATGCGCGCGCCGGTGGTCGAACAGGAAGTCGCTTGAGGCTGCACAGTATCTAGCAACAACAAGGGAGCCAATGGCTCCCTTGTTGCTTTTACCATGCTTGCATGTGTGGGCCTCAACCCGCCCGACGCCAGCGATAGCGCCGCTCCGGCCGGCCCCGCTGACCATAGTTGAGATCCACATCGACCCGATCTTCTGACTCCAGATACTCCAGATAACGGCGCGCCGTAGTGCGGCTGAGGGAGAGTCGCAGCGCCACCGTGTCGGTGGAGAATACGCTCTCCGGCTCGCCCGCCAGCAGATCCAGCACCTGACGCAGGGTGATGCTGTCGATCCCCTTGGGAGTGACGCGCATCTCCTTGATCTGGGAGCGCCCTCCCTTGCCCAGCAGCTTGTCGAGATCTTCCTGCTCCAGCCGACCCCGCTCGCAGAGGCGGCTGTGCAGTTGCAGGATCTCGTCCAGACTCTGCTGGATGCGAAACAGCCGCAATGGTTTGATGACGTAGTCATGAACCCCCAGATTGAGGGCCTGCTGGATGGTCTCCACATCCCGCGAGGCAGTCACCATGATGACGTAGGCTTCGCGGTTGTGGCTGCGCAGGCGGCTCACCCACTCAAGGCCGGAGCCATCGGGCAGGGAGACATCCACCAGCAGCAGTTGGGGCACCACACCGGCCATCATGGCATCGGCCTGGGCCAGGGTGCCGGCCCGCCCCAGCAGGGAGAAACCGGGTGTCGCCGCCACCAGTTCTGACAAGATGGCACCGATCCGATCGTCATCTTCAATAACAAGCGTGATTATTGGGTCCATGGCTCACATTAATTGGTTTTTATTCAAGTAGATACCAAACAGGGTGGTCTGCTCGGCGGTTCGCCGCCATTCTATCACACCCTCGTGCCGACCCACGGTCTCCTTGACCAGGAACAGACCCACTCCGTGATCGCCGCTCTGACGACTCACCCCGTAATCGAACAGATGATCGGCCAGCTCCTCATCGACCCCCTCGCCGCTATCCTCCACCTCGATCACCAGCCGCCGCCCCACATCGCACAGAGAGAGCAGCACCCGCGGCGGCCGCTGCTGGCGATTGCGCCAGGCCGCCTGCAGGCCGTTGTCCAGCAGGTTGCCAATGAGGGTAATGAGATCGGCCGAGACCGAGGCCGGATACTCCGCCAGCGCCGAATCGGGATCGAGCTCCAGGGTCACCCCCAGCTCGCGAGCCCGGCTGAACTTGCCGAGAATAAGCCCCGCCACCGGCTTGTTGTCGATCAGCCGCAGCAGCTCCTGCAGCATGGTCTGGCACGCCTCGTTCTCCTGCTGGATCAGCTCCACCGCCTGATCCACATGGCCCAGCTGCAACAGGCCGGAGAGGCTGCTCAGCTTGTTGGCAAACTCGTGGCTCTGCATCCGCAGCATCTCGGCATACTGGCGCAGGTGGGTCACCTGCACCCCCAGACTGGCAGCCACCTCTGGGCGGCTGAAGATCAGCAGCCGCCCCGGCGCCTTGCCCTGCACCGCCTGCCAGCGACCGACGAAGGACTCCCCCTGAATGGTAAAGCTCACTTCCCCACCCTCCTGCTCCAGACAGGGGGCAAGGGGCGGCACCAGCTCCGCCAGCGACTGCCCCTGCAAGGCGTGGCGCCCGGTGACCGGCAGCCGCAGCTGATAGCTGGCGGTACTATTGATCATGTTGATGTTGCCGCGACCATCGAGGGCAATCACCCCTTCAGTGATGTGTTCCAGCACCAGATCCTGCAGAGTGAATCGGCGCACGATCGCCTCCGGCTCCAGATCGAGCAGGGTCTTGCGCAGCAGGTATTGCACCCAGAGCGCCAGCAGCAGGCCACACCCCAGCACCGCAACGATGGCACTGATGAGCAGGGCCACCCGCTCCATATAGATGCCCTCTACCTGCTGCATCAGATAACCAACAACCACGGCCCCCATGACGCGCCCATCCCCGCCAACCACCGGGGAGAAGCAGCGGATCGCCGGCCCCATGGTGCCCCGATCCTTGGAGCAGTAGCTGCGTCGCTCCTGCAGCGCGGGCCAGATATCCTCGCCGCGAAACTTCTGTTCCACCAGCTCGGGGTTGGGGTGGCTGAGGCGGCGACCATGCTCATCGGTCACCACCATATAGGTGGCGTCGGTGCGGTTGCAGACCGCCTCCACGTAGTCGCGCAGGGTCGGATCACTGCCCTGACGCAGGGCCTCGACCACCCGGGTGTCCGCCGCCATCACCCGTGCCAGATCGCTCCCCTTATCCTGCAGATTGCTCTCCAGAAGATGGCGGATAAAGAGGGCCAGCAGGCTGCCCAGAATGAGGATCAGCAGCAGGGAGAGCCCAAGAGAGAGGGTGACCAACTGGTGGCGTAGTTTCATGCACATACCTTAAAACGTCAGGACGCTGCCCAATAGTGCGGATGCCACCAGGTCTGGTCAATCAAAGGTGCCGGATCGCCAACAAAATCGGCCAATCCTTCCTCGCGTGCGCAGAGCGCCACCGCTCTGGCGACGGCGCGGGCCACCTCTCCCACCTGTTCAATCGGGGGCAACAGCCGGCCCGCCACCAGCGGATAGGCACCAACCGCCCGCACCGCGGCCAGCAACATGCCATCGCTGATGCGGCGCGCCTTGACCGCGCAGGCCCCGAGACCAATCCCCGGGAAGACATAGACGTTGTTGCACTGGGAGACTACCCGCCACTCCCCGGCCACCGTCACCGGCGCAAAGGGGCTGCCGGTGGCCAGCAGGGCGCGGCCATCTGTGGCAGCCCACACCTGCTCGGGGGTGGCCTCGGCGCTGCGGGTCGGGTTGGAGAGTGGCAGGATCACCGGCTGATCGCACTCCTCCCCCATCGCCTGCAACACCTCGCCAGTAAAGAGGCCGCCCTGCCCGCTCACCCCGATCAGCACCGCCGGGCGAACTTGACGGATGGTCTCCAGCAGCGAACTGTTCCCCTCCTCAACGGCGCGGGCAAACGGCTGTTGGGCGCGAGTCAAGTTGGGACGATCGCTGCAGACCACTCCATCCTGATCAAACAGCCAGACGCCATCGCTGCGCCCCGCCAGCTGGGCCAGCATGGCGGCGATGCCGCAACCGGCAGAACCCGCGCCGACGATCAGCACCGGGGCATCGCCCAGGGCGGTACCCGCCTGCTGCAACCCGGCCAGCACGCAGGCAGAGGCGACCGCCGCCGTCCCTTGAATATCGTCGTTGAACATGCAGAGATCGTCCCGATAGCGGGTCAGCAAGTTGGCGGCGTGCTTGCCGGCAAAGTCTTCAAACTGCAGCACCACCTGCGGCCAGCGCTTGCGAATGGCGGCCACCACCTTGTCCATAAAGTGGTAGTAGCTCTCGCCGTCAATGCGCGGGGATTGCCAGCCGAGGTAGGAGTCATCCTCCAGCAGCTCGGGGTTGTTGGTACCCACATCGACACAGAGCGGCAGGGTGCGCGCCGGATTAATGCCGCCAGCAGCGGAGTAGAGCGCCAACTTGCCGATACAGATCCCCATGCCGCCGATACCGAGATCGCCGAGCCCCAGCACCCGCTCGCCATCGGAGATGACGATCACGTCCACCTCCTGCTCCACCGACTCGAGGATATCATCCAGATCATCCCTGTCGTGCCAGGAGAGATAGAGGCCGTGGCTGCGCAGATAGAGGTCGCTGTGGCGCTGGCACGCCTCCCCCACCACCGGGGTATAGATGATCGGCAACAGCTCCGGCAGATGGTGGCGCACCAGATCGTAGAACAGCACCGGATTGTCCTCCTGCAGCTGACGCAACAGCAGATGCTGGTCAAACGGGCTTTGCATGGCGCTGACCAGCCGGTAGATCCGCCGCCGCTGCTGAGAGAGGGACTCCTCCTTATGGGGCATACGACCCCGCACGCCCTGACGTTTGCGCTCGGCATAGGGCAGGCTGGTACCCATCATGATGTCGTTCATCTTGTTTGTTCCTCAATCCGGTATCAGGCAAGCAGGGAGATAAGGGCGGTGGCCAAAATCAGCATTACGGCACCGCCAAGGCGAGAAGATATTTGGGCAAAGGGCATCAGCTTCATGCGCTGGGCCGCCGAGAGCACAGCGACATCGCCGGTGCCGCCCATGTTGGCCATGCAGAGTCCGCCGGTAATGGCCGCCTCGATGGGATAGAAACCGATCATCCGGCCCACCAGCGCCGCGCCGAGGGCGCCACCGATCACGGTAACCATGACCAGCACGAAATAGCTGATGGAGAAGGCGCTGATCAGCTCAGGAATACTGGTGTAGGCGACGCCGATCCCCACCAGCAGGGAGGGGGTGAGGTTGCTCACCACAAACTGATACCAATCGGCCGCCGCCTGCTCATAACGGCGCGGCAGCACGCCGCTCACCTTGATGAAGGCAACCGCCAAAATCATCAGGGCGAAGGGGTGCATGGGGATAAAGTTGCCGAGCAGGGAGCCCAGCACAAACATGCTGGAGCTGATGAAAAGGCCCATGCCAAGACTCTGCAGGGTCGGCGCTTCGGCCTGCTCGTCAGCAATACTCTGGCTATTTTCCTTGACCATCAGCTTGCCGTTGCCGGTCAGGGAGGGGTAACGGCGACCAAGGCGCGCCAGCAGGGAACCCACCAGAATGGCCAGGGTATTGGCGATCACCACCGCCGGTACTATGCGCGACAAGAGATCCGCACTGGACATCTGCATCGGGCCGGAGAGGATCTCCACCAGGGGCACGGCACCTGCGCCCATGCCACCGCCCATGATGGGCAGGCCGATCAGCAGCACGGCATTCTTGAAGCCGTAACCCATCAGGGAGCCGACGAAGCCGACGCTCAGCAAGGCCAGCGTCACGCCGCCGAGGATCACCGGCAGATAGCGCATGGCGGCATTTTTCAGCAGCGCACTGCTCATGCCAAACACCGAACCGGTCACCAGACTGGCGATAAAGAAGTTGAGAAAGCCCCCCTCCTTCATGAAGTTGGTGATGACCTGCCCCGCCTGCACCGGCAGCAGCTGATATTCAAACAGGGCGGCGCCACCAAAGATGGCGAGGATGGTGCCGCCCCCCAGATATTCACGGATCGGCATGATCCGCTCCCCCAGCTCGGTCAGCAGGGTGCCCAGCACAAACATCAGTGCCAGCGCACCGACCATGCCCAGCGGCAACGAGCCATTCCAGCCGGAAAAGAGAACGCAAGTCGCCAGCCCCCAAAATATAAAGAGCGGCATACCGGCAATTTGTTGGCCGCCCATAAAGGCGGCCTTTTCTTGTGTGGTTGGTAGGGGTGAGAGGTTTTTCATTGTTATGTACTCTGCGTGTGATTGTGGCCGCTACTTTATTGATCCCCCTCGCCCCTGTCGGTTAGCCAGATTGCAAAGCCATATAAAAACATTAAAAACTTAAACATCATGGTGCCGCCAACGCATGCAGTACAATAGAACACCAGACCATCGATGCCCTGCTTGACCAGGAAATTGGGCGATAAAACGAGCGAGCCCAATGGCGGATATTTGGGTGATCAGCAGTAATAACGATGCGATGATCTCCCCCCTTCGAGGAAATAACAGAGCCAGATGACAAGCTCTGCGACCATTTATCGCCACAGCTCCTGTGAGTGATAATCAGCGGGCAATGTCATCGCCATAACGCAAGTGCCACGGCTTGCCACATCAGGGTTTGAGTCAGCGTGCAGGAAGCACGCACGATGGAAAATGGTGAGGAGAAAGATGCAAAAAGGGGAGATTGAAATAGTGATGAGTCAAGCCAGCGAATACCAGAGCACTGGCTTGAACTCACAAGGAACACACACGGTCAGGTCTATTCTGCCAACAGCAATGGAATATTGGCGGGGTCAAAATCATGACTGATATCGGTACTTCTGATTGCGCCTTCCCGATTCACGCCATGGTGTGACTCTGCACCATATTCTCCATCACTCAACAGCGTTTCAATTGCCAGATACACACATCCACTGTCATATTCATCCACAGCCCGTTCCCCCCTTGTTTTATAACCCCATCAATATTAGCGGATAAAAAAAGAGCTGCTCGCTGAAGCTGAAAATTTTATGAAAATAACCACCGGATATCCTCAATTCACGGCGCAATATCCGAATCGGCAAGAGAGCCTCGGGTGGATCAGCTCCGAGAATAATATCAGGGGCTCGAACGATGCTAACTCGCACCAGCGAAAGATCCGACCAGAAACATGATCCGCATCACACTATTTACTTAGCCTGCTAAACAAGTATGATGGTTAGCAGGCTAAGTATATTGAGGATGAGAAGATGACGGATCTGGAAAGGTTGCGCGAGCTGTCGCTCGCCGAGCAGATAGCGCGGATGCACCGGCTATGGCGTACTGCCGCCGATCTGGAGCTGGCCCCCCTTGGCCTCACCCATCCCCGCTGGACCGCGCTGTGGAAGCTCTCCCGCATGGGGAACCATGTCAGCCAGAAGACCCTGGCCGAAGCCCTCGAGATAGAGCTCCCATCCCTGATGCGCACTCTGGGCCAGCTGGAAGAGCAGGGACTGATTGAGCGCCACTGCTGCAGTCAGGACAAGCGGGCCCGCATCGTCTGCGTGACCCCGGCCGGCCAGACCCTGCTCGATCAGATCGCCGACCGCATCATGAATATCCGCCGCGAGCTGCTGGGGGGCATCGACGAGCAGACCCTGCAGCTGTTTGAAGCCACGGTGCAGCGGATCTCGGCCAACGCCCTCAGCAAAATTGAACAACACCACGACCGACAAGTCGGAGGCGATACAAGTCCTCCCGAGACCGACACAGAGAGAGAATAAGATGACCCCGGATCAACAATTTACCCGCTGGATCAAATGGTCCATGGCGGGCTTTGCCACCCTGTTTGCCTATTTTCTGATAGCCGACCTGCTGATGCCCCTCACCCCTCAGGCGATGGCGACCCGGGTGGTCACCAAGCTGGCCCCCCAAGTCAGTGGCAAGGTGATCGAGGTCGCCGTTCACAACAACCAGCAGGTCAAGAAGGGGGATCTGCTGTTCAGGCTGGATCCGGCCCCTTTTGAACTGGCGGTGGAGCAGGCCCGCCTTGCGCTGGCGCAGGCAGAACAGCAGAACAGTGAACTGGATGCGGCCCTGACCGCCGCCGTTGCCGAGATCAACGCCAAAGAGACGTTGGCCAACCAGAAGTGGCGCGAGGCTGAGCGAACCGATGCGCTGTTTCAACGCCATATGGTTTCGTTGCAACAAAAAGATGAGGCTGACAGTGCCCTGCGCAGCGCTCAGGCCAACCTGCGCGCCAGTCAGGCCAAGCTGGCCCAGATCAAGGCGAGCCGTGGCGTGACCGGTGAGGGCAATCTGTTGCTGCGCCAGGCCCGCAACAAACTGGCGCAAGCGGAGCTGGCCCTCTCTTACAGCCGGGTCCACGCGGATCAGGATGGCACCATCACCAACCTGCAGCTCAAGCCGGGCAGTATCGCCAGCACCGGCAGCCCGCTGCTGGCGCTGGTGTCGGAACAGGTAGATGTCATTGCCGATTTTCGGGAGAAGAGCCTGCGCCATATCGGCGAGCAAACCCGCGCACTGGTCGCCTTCGATGGCGAACCGGGTCAACTCTATCCTGCCCGGGTAAGCAGTCTGGATGCCGGGGTGAGTGCCGGTCAGTTTGATGCCAATGGTCGACTGGCGGCGCCAGTGGAGTCGGATCGCTGGGTACGGGATGCCCAGCGGATGCGGCTGCACCTCGAGCTGGACCAGCTCCCCGACCATCTGCCAGCCGGTGCGCGGGCCACGGTGCAACTGCTGCCGGACAATGCCCTGACCGCCATGCTGGCACGGGGCCAGATCCACCTGCTCAGCCTGCTGCATTATGTCTATTAATCAGGTATCTACTAATCCCGTAGCGACCTCCGTAGCTACCAATACCGTGCCTGCTCATCACGCCGCGCACCTCTGGTATCGCCCCCTCACCGGCAACGAGCTGCGCCAGTGCCTGCGCATCGCCTTTGGCTGCACCACGGGCTTTCTGCTCTGCAAGCTGTTTGGCTGGGGTTACGGGGTCTTCTACACAGTTACCCCAGTGTTGCTGCTGGGGATGGTACCTGTAATGAATGGCCATGCCGCGCGCCAGCTGATCGCCGCGGCGGCAGTCTGTGGTGTGGAGGTCGGGCTGCTGGGAGGGCTGTTTGGCAGCCATCCGGCGCTGATGACCCCCATCGCCTTTCTGCTGTTTCTCTACCGCTTCGCCGCCATGTCGCGGGGCAGCCTGTTTCTGTTCGGGGCCAACGGGGTGCTGAGCCTCAGCATCATGCTGCACTTTGCCAGCTATCCGCAGACCGACCTCAACGACCTGATCCTCAACAACCTCTGGTCGAGCGTGCTGTCGGTGCTGATCGCCTATCTGATGACCATGCTGATCCCGGATGTGGAGACCAGACCCAAACCCTCGTCAGCCCCCAAGGCGCCGCACCGGATGCGCCATGAGGCGCTGCTGGGTGCCACAGTGGCCACCCTCTCGTTTCTGGTGTTTCAGATATTTGATCTGCATGACTCCATGTCCGCCCAAGCCACGACCTTGCTGGTGCTGTTTCCCATGCACTGGAACGGTGCCCTCAGTTATGCCCGCAAACGGGCGATGGGCACCTTGCTGGGGGTCACCTTCGGCCTGCTCGGCCAGCTGGTGCTCTATGACTGGTCAGGGCAACTGTTGCTGGTCGCCCCACTGCTGTGGCTCGGCGCCATGCTGTTCAGCCATGCACATGTCAAGGAGGCGGGCGGCTCGGGGGTCGGCTTTGGCGCCCTCACCACTCTCGGCATCCTGTTTGGCCAGTACCTCACCCCGGGCAACGATCTGGTGTTCAGCGCCCTCTACCGGGTGAGCAGCATACTGTTTGCCATCGTCGTCACCCTGCTGGCCTGCTACCTCATCCACCGGTTGCTTAACCGCTTCGAGGCAACCCGCTTCGGTTATTGATCTCCTGTTGTAAACACTGTTGTCAGCCCATGGATGAGCTCATTTCCGCCCCGTCGCTTGCCGGGGTGTTTTTTTGTCTTCCGCGTTTCCCCCTCCCTCGCCATCCCTGCCGCAAATTAGAGGTACCTCCGAGGCAGGCCAGACAGCCAACGACGCACCGAATGGCCACATGGATTGCACAATAACGGCAACCTGTTAGGCTCACGCCCGTATGACACCAATGGAGCTGTAATCATGAATAAGGCACATATGATGGCCGCTGGTGCGCTGACCCTCGGCCTGCTCGCTGGCTGCAATCAGGGCAATACCCTCTCAGTCACTGGTGGCGAACCTGTCGGTTACCAGTGCGAGCAGGGCAAGAAGGTGCAGGTGCGCTACTTCTCCCTCTCCGACGAAAGCCTCAGTTTTATCAAGCTGTCGCTGCCAGATGGCAAGGATTACACCCTGCCCCAGGCCATTTCGGCCTCCGGTGCCCGCTATACGGACGAGCACGAGGCCGTCTGGTGGAACAAGGGGAATGAGGGTTTTGTCGAACTACGGGATCAGGATGGCGAGTGGCAGACCGCCTACAACGACTGCAAACAGCAATAAACGTGACCCCGGCCTGGCCGGGGTCTCTCTTTCTCTGGCATCAGAGTGATGGGGGATCAGTTGATCTCGATCTCGAAGCGGTTGGTCACCTCGACCGGAATGGCATCCGGGTTGCCCTCTGCCGGGCTGTAGCGGATCCGCGAGAGGGTCGCCAGCGCGCTCTGTTCCAGCTCGCCGGGGGGCTCGGCCGCCACCACTTCCGGCTTGACCGGCGTGCCGCTGGCGTCGATTTGATAGCGAACTTCCACATACCCCTTGACCGGTTTGGCTGGCAGGGCGGGCTCGTCATTGCCAAGCCATGACCACTGCGTCTCCTGAACCCAGTAGCTGGACAACTGCTCGAGAGGGATAGCGATCGGAGCGCGCTCGTGCGCTACCTCCTGACGGGATGAGCACCCCAGCAACAGTGTCACTGCCAGACCTGACCATACTGCGACTTTCCACTTCATGTAACGCTCCTTGTTCTCTGCCGGTGTTTGTTGCCGGACTGCAGGGCGCTCAACGCGGCCCGCTTGGTCAGTCACCCATCCTAACGAAAAAGTATTCGTATGAACATGAACAAAAGGGCCAACCCCGAGAGGTTGGCCCTTTTATCGTCAATAAGCTCACTAACCAGCCGCTGGCATCAGCCGCGCTTGTCGCTCACCACCAGCCAGAGCGCATGGACCATGCCTGGCAGACCGCCCAGCAGGGTCAGCACTATGTTGATTAAAAAGTGCAGGCTAAAGCCCACCTGGATAAAGGCGCACACAGGGGGCAGGAAAATGGCCAGCAGGATCTTGAGCAGATTGTTCATCTCGGCTCTCCTTTTCAAAAATGTCGTCAGGATTGGAATGGGCTAACCATAAACATCCCGGACTTCAACTGCAAACCAGACAGGGAATTCGCTCACCCGCATCACGCCAGGCGTTGAGGTCGTGGATCTGCTGATTGCTGCTGCCACGCCAGAGCAGGCCCGGGTCTGCCAACTCCTTTTCATACTTGCCATCCACCAGCACATCCAGCAAGGCCACCAGCTCGCGCTGGGCCTCTGACAGTTCGCCGAGCAGATAACCGGTCCAGCACCAGATATCCTTGCCCGGACACTCGGCACGCACCCGTTTCACCAGCGCCAGCACGTGAGGCACGTTGGCCGGGTGGAGCGGATCGCCGCCGGAGAGCGACAGACCTCGCCGTTTGATGCGGCTGTCGTTGAGATCCGCAATGATGCGATCGCTCATCGTCTCATCGAACGGCTTGCCGCCATCGAGCCGCCAGGTGCTCTGGTTGTAGCAACCCGGGCACTGATGTTCGCAGCCCGAGACAAACAGGGTGGCACGGGTGCCGGGGCCATTGATCACATCGACCGGATAGTATTGGTGGTAGTGCATCGTTTGTTTCCTGCCTCGTTCACGGGACTGCGGCATGGTTGCCGCCCTCCAATGAAAATGGCCCCTTGAGTCAGGGGCCAGCTCTTCATCATTGCAGCGCTCACATATGTTTGACGCGGCGCTTCACCTCTTCCTGCTTGCCCGCATTGAAGGGGCGCGCATCCGGGCTGCCGAGGTAACCGCAGACACGGCGGGTCACCGACACCTTGGCGGGGTCGTGGTTGCCGCAGCGCGGGCAGGTGAAGCCCTTGGAGGTACACTCGAACTCGCCGGTAAAGCCGCAGTCGTAGCACTCGTCGATGGGAGTGTTGGTACCGTAGTAGGGCACCTTGTCATAGCTGTAATCCCAGACGTTTTCAAGCGCTTCCAGATTGTGCTGGATGTTGGGGTACTCGCCGTAGCAGATGAAGCCACCGCTGGCGATGGGCGGATAGGGCGCCTCGAAGTCCAGCTTGTCGTACGGATTGACCTGCTTCTCCACATCAAGGTGGAAGCTGTTGGTGTAGTAACCCTTGTCGGTCACGCCGGATACCACGCCAAACTCCTTGGCGTCGATGCGGCAGAAACGGGTGCAGAGGTTCTCGCTCGGGGTGGAGTAGAGACTGAAGCCGTAGCCGGTCTCCTCTTTCCACTCATCGATGGCTGCTTTGAGACGGGCGATGATGGCGATGGCTTTCTGTTGCAGCTCGGCGCTGTCAAACAGGTGCACCTTGTCACCAAACAGGGCGTTGATGGTCTCGTGAACCCCGATATAACCGAGGGAAATGGAGGCACGACCGTTCTTGAAGATCTCGCTGACGTTGTCGTCTGCCTTGAGACGCACGCCGCAGGCCCCTTCCATATAGAGGATCGGCGCAACCCGTGCTTTCACCCCGTCCAGACGGGTGATGCGGTACATCAGCGCCTTCTTGGCGACCCGCAGGGAGGCATCGAGACGATCCCAGAAGTCCGCTTCGTCACGGGATTTCAGGGCAATGCGCGGCAGGTTGAGGCTCACCACCCCTAGGTTGTTGCGACCTTCGTGGATCAGCTCGCCATTCTCCTCGTAGGCACCGAGGAAGGAGCGGCAACCCATGGGGGTCTTGAAGGAGCCGGTCACCTTGACCACCTGGTCGTAGTTGAGAATGTCCGGATACATCCGCTTGGAGGCACACTCCAGCGCCAGCTGCTTGATGTCGTAGTTGGGATCGCCCTGCTTGTGGTTGAGGCCATCCTTGATGGCGAACACCAGTTTCGGGAACACGGCGGTCTTCTTGTTCTTGCCAAGGCCGGCGATGCGGTTGCTGAGGATGGCGCGCTGGATCATCCGCGACTCCCAGCTGTCCCCCAAGCCAAAGCCGAAGGTGACGAACGGCGTCTGACCGTTGGCGGTGTGCAGGGTGTTGACCTCGTACTCCAGCGACTGGAAGGCGTCGTAGCACTCTTTCTCGGTGCGAGCCATGGCGTAGGCTTCCACATCGGCAATGCCCCACTCTTCGGCCACTTCACGGTGTTTCTGCCAGCTGATGGTCACATAGGGGGCCAGCACTTCGTCGATGCGGTTGATGGTGGTGCCGCCATAGATGTGGCTCGCCACCTGGGCGATGATCTGGGCGGTCACGGCCGTGGCGGTGCTGATGGATTTCGGAGTATCGATCTCCGCATTGCCCATCTTGAAGCCGTGGGTCAGCATCCCTTTCAGATCGATCAACATGCAGTTGAACATCGGGAAGAAAGGTGAGTAATCGAGATCGTGGAAGTGCAGATCGCCGCTCTCATGAGCCTGAACCACATCACGGGGCAGCATGTGGCTGGTGGCATAGTGCTTGGCGACAATACCGGCCAGCAGGTCGCGCTGGGTCGGGATCACCTTGGAGTCTTTGTTGGCGTTTTCGTTGAGCAGGGCGGCGTTGGTCTGCTCGACCAGACCACGGATCTCCTGCGCCAGACGGCCGCGGGCCTCGCGAGCCTGATCCCTGTCGTGGCGATATTCGATATAGGCACGGGCGATGGCCTTGTCGTCGGAAGCCATCAGGTGGTTTTCAACCCGGTTCTGGATCTCGTGGATATCAACTTCACCACGCCCTTCCAGCTCCTGACTCACCGCATTGGCAATGCGGGAGGCGAGTGCCGGATTGGCCTGATTGACCGCTTCCGCCGCTCGGCTGACCGCATCGCGAATCAGCTGGGCATTGAATGGTGCGCGACATCCGTCACGTTTGATCACAACCGGTTTCATGAATTTTCCCCGTTAAAAGGCCAGGCATTTGCCTCTGGCTCACCCTTGTTGGGCCCCCCTCCCGGCATCTCGTCCTGGACGCAAATAAATTCAGCCGAGGCTTGACAAGCCTGGGCTGAAGATAGGAAGGGAACAGCTTATACACAGCTTAATAACACAACATATAGGGATTAAAAACGAATGCGTCCCTATATGTGGTGTCTATTAGGCACCAAAGCGAAGCCTCATTTCTTGATCCAGAACAGGTTTTTCAGCGAGCGGGACAGTTCACGACCAACCAGAAAAAGCTCCAATCAAATCCAGCCCCAAGCGTGGTGCGGGCTGGCGTCCGATCCGTCCAACCGAAAAAAATCGCTCCTCCGCCACACCCGTTTCGAGATGACAGCGCCAACCAAAACCACCCATACTGAGTAAGTACACTTTACCGCTCGACAAGGGATTACCTATGCGCACCTCCCTGATGTTGCTACTGCTCTCCACCCTCGCCCTGCCGCTCTGGGCTGCCAACATTCTGGTGATCAGCAGCTACCATCCCGAATACCTGTGGGATCAAAGCTACAACGAAGGACTGCTCGATGGCTTGCAGGGGGAGCACAAGATCACTCACTTCTATATGGATACCAAACGCCATCCACGGGAGAAGTTTGACGAGATCACCCAGCAAGCCATCTCCTTTTATCTGAAGAGCAAACCGGATCTGGTAGTACTGGGGGATGACAACGCCATCAACTATCTGGCCAACGAGATCGCCTCGCTGGGTACCCCGGTGGTGTTTCTAGGCATGAACGAGAACCCGCGCCTCAAGGGCTTTGTCGGCCACCCCAAGATCACCGGCGTGCTTGAGCGTCCCCTGCTCAAGCGCAACATCAGCGAAATAAGCCAGATGATGGGGGGGCTCGACAAGGCACTGGTGCTGTTTGATTCCAGTAATGTGGCCCTCACCGCCATTGAGGATGAGTTCAAAACCCAGACCGAGCTGCGGGTCGGTCAGACCCGGGTCAACAGCCAGCTGATGGGGGATTACAGCCTCTGGCAGGAGGCGGTGCTCAACGCCAAGAAGAACGGCTATCAGGCGATCTTCCTCGGCCTCTACCACACACTGGTCGATGACAATGGCAAGCATGTGAGCGAAAAGACGGTGCTGGAGTGGACCAGCGCCAACACGCCGGTGCCGCTCTTCTGTTTCTGGGAATTTACCGTCGGCAAGGGGATGGCCATCGGCGGGCTGGTGCTGGACGGCCACGATCAGGGGATACAGGCAGCCAGCCTCATCAACACCATACTGGCGGGTACCCTGCCCCGTACCATCTCCCCGCGCGCGGCCCTGCGCGGCGAATATGTCTTCAGCAAGAGCGAGCTGGCCCGCTGGCAGCTCACCGTGCCCGACAAATGGCGTCACAAGATCCTCTGGCGTGAGTGACCACCCAAACAAAAAAAGAGAACCCGGCCATGCCGGGTTCTCTTTTATCGGGTGCTGCGGTTAGCAGGCTTGGTGAGGGCTATTCAGCCCTGCAACGCCTGTTGCAGCTCCTCTTCGGTCCAGATGGTGATACCCAGCTCTTGTGCTTTGGTCAGCTTGGAACCGGCAGCTTCCCCCGCGACCAGCACATCGGTCTTGGCAGATACAGAGCCCGCTACCTTGGCGCCCAGCGCCTGCAATGCCGCCTTGGCGTCGTTGCGCGACAAGGTGGTCAGCGTACCGGTCAGCACGAAGGTCTTGCCGGCAAAGGGTTGCTCCGCGGCCTCTTTCTTCTCGATGGCCGGCCAGTGGATGCCGGCTGCCAGCAAGGCTTCCAGCACCTCCACGTTGTGGGGCTGACGCAGGAAGTAGTAGACATGCTTGGCCACCACATCGCCCACGTCAGCCACTTCGAGCAGTTGCTCCACCGAAGCGGCGTGCAGGGCATCCAGGGTGAGGAAGTGATTGGCAAGGTTAAGCGCAGTCGCCTCCCCCACTTCGCGGATCCCCAGAGCAAACAGGAAGCGCGGCAGGGTGGTGCTGCGCGCCGCATCGATGGCGGCTACCAGATTGAGGGCCGATTTTTGCCCCATCCGCTCAAGACCGGCCAGCTGGATGGCGTTGAGGCTGAACAGATCGGCGGGAGTCTTCACCAGCCCCTTGTCCACCAACTGCTCGACAATCTTGTCGCCAAGGCCATCCACATCCATGGCGCGACGGGCGGCAAAGTGCTTGATCGCCTCCTTGCGCTGCGCCTCGCAGAACAGGCCACCGGAGCAGCGGGCAACCGCTTCCCCTTCCAGCCGCTCCACCGCAGAGCCACAGACCGGACACTCGGTCGGGAAGAGGATCGCACGGGCGTCGCTTGGGCGCTGCGCCTCCACCACGGCGACGATCTGCGGGATCACGTCCCCTGCCCGGCGCACGATCACGGTATCGCCGACCATGACGCCAAGGCGCTCGATCTCGTCGGCGTTGTGCAGGGTGGCGTTGGAGACAGTCACGCCGCCAACAAACACAGGTTTGAGCTTGGCCACCGGCGTCACGGCGCCGGTACGGCCAACCTGAAACTCGACGTTCTCAAGCTCTGTCATCTCCTCCTGCGCCGGGAACTTGTGGGCGGTCGCCCAGCGCGGCGCGCGGGCCACAAAGCCCAGCTCCTCTTGCAGAGCGATAGCATCCACCTTGTAGACCACACCGTCGATCTCGTAAGGCAGCTCGCCACGGCGGGCCAGAATGTCGTCGTGGAACGCCTGACAACCGGTAGACCCCTCTTTGAGTTTCACCTCGGGACTAAGTGGCAACCCCCACTCCTTGAGCTGATTGAGGCGACCGAAGTGAGAGCCACCGAGCTGCTCGCCGCCGACACCGACGCCGTAAGCGTAAAAGCTCAGGGGACGGCTGGCGGTGATGCGTGAATCGAGCTGACGCAGGCTGCCAGCGGCGGCATTGCGCGGGTTGACGAATACCTTCTCGCCCGCTGCCAGCGCCTTGGCGTTCATCGCCTCAAAACCGGCCTTGGGCATAAAGACTTCGCCACGCACCTCCAGCCGGGCAGGCCAGCCAGTGCCACGCAGCGCGAGCGGAATGGCCTTGATGGTGCGGACGTTCTCGGTGATCTCCTCACCGGTGGCGCCATCGCCCCGGGTGGCCGCCTGCACCAGCTGACCATTTACATAGAGCAGGCTCACCGCCAGACCGTCAAGCTTGGGCTCGCAGCAGAAGGTGAAACGCACGTCACGCTTGAGGCGATCGCTCATCCGTTGTTCGAACGCCTGCAACTCTTCGCTGCTAAAGACGTTATCCAGACTGAGCATGGGGATCTCGTGACGCACCTGACGGAACGCCGTCAGCGGCTGGCCGCCGACCCGCACGCTCGGGGACGCCGGCGTTTTCAGCTCGGGGTGGTCGGCTTCCAGCGAGATCAGCTCGCGCATCAGGCGATCGTATTCGGCATCCGGCACTGTGGGGTTATCCAGCACATAATACTGGTGACCATATTCGGTAAGCAGTTCACACAATTGACGGTGGCGGGAGAGAATATCGCTCATGAAAAAGTCTCGAAGTGTGATTGAACATACGGCCGGGGTAGAAACAAAAATGCGGTACCAGGGTACCGCACTTTTTCTTCACTCGACCCGCATGGCGTATTAGTCGCGACTGGCCTCGTAGGCAGCCAGCTCGTGACGGTAACGGGCAATGGTCTCGTCGCTCAGCGGGCTGCGATCCATATCTGTCAGCATGGCATCGAGATCGCTGGCCAGCTGATCGGCAGCCTGCAGCATATCCTCGAAGGCAAACGCGGCATTGCTGCGCAGCGGCAGTTGCATGAACAGGGAGACACCCGGCGTGGTGAACTGTTCCATCCGGTACGGGTTAAAGGTACCCGGCTTGACCATGTTGATCATGGAGAAGAGCACTTCACCCTTGCCGTTGGGATCTTCGTGACGGTGGAAAATATCCATCTCGCCAAACTTGAAGCCCAGCGCCATCAGGGATGAGAGCAGGGTCGCACCTTGCAAGTCGTGACCCGGACGGCCCATCAGGTTGATGACATAGACATCCTGCCAGATCTTCTCGACCGGCTGGGGGGCCATGCGCGGCTCTTCAACCACAGGTGCAGGTGCCACATAGGCCGGCTCTTCATACACAGGCTCGGGAGCCACATGACGGGGCTGCGGCTGGTATTCCGGCTCGGGTGCACGCACCGGCTCGGCACGAACGGTATCAGCGGTACGGACTGTCTCTGCACGGGCACCAAAGGTCGGTGCGGTCGCATAAGCGGGCTCGACCAGCGGCTCGTCGTCCAGCGACTGCATCATGGGCTCGCGCTGGGGACGGGAACGGTAGACAGGGGTACGACGATTGACCTGAGCAGGCTTGCGCACCGGCGCGGCGGGCGCCTCGTCGATCTCCTCGGGCAGCGGTTCGTCGAACGCTTCCTCTTCTTCATAGACAGGAGGCGGCGGAACCGGGCGGGCAGCAGGCTTGCGCACTACGGGCGGCGGCAGATCGTCCTCGTCATCTTCATCATCAAAGGCGGGTACGGCGGGGCGACGAGCGAGTTCCGGCTGGCGGCTCTCTTCGCTACGCAGCTTGGGCTCGGCACGACGGCCACCACTGACCACACGCACCTGGCCGATGCCATCGCTGTCGAAGGCGTCGTTGTCACGATCCCGCGACTTGGAGTCCATCCGTCCAATCGGTTTCTCTTTGATCGGTGCCTGACGATTTTTTCTGTTGCTCCACAACCCGTGAATGAGCAATGCCGCAATAGCAATACCGCCCAGGGCAACCAAGATGTAACGCAATTCCTGCATTAGCTGCTTCTCTTTCTAGTTTTGCTCAGCCAAAGCGACGGCTTCACCGATATCGACCGACACAATGCGAGAAACCCCGGGCTCTTGCATCGTGACGCCAACCAGCTGCTCAGCCATCTCCATGGAGACCTTATTATGACTGATGTAAACGAACTGTACTGTGCTCGACATCCCTTTGACAAGAGAACAGAAGCGACCGACGTTCACTTCATCGAGCGGTGCATCCACCTCATCCAGCAGACAAAAAGGTGCTGGATTGAGTCTGAAGATGGCAAAAACCAGCGCAAGCGCGGTTAACGCCTTCTCCCCCCCGGAAAGCAGGGCAATGGTAGCATTCTTCTTACCCGGAGGTCTCGCCATGATGCTCACTCCGGCCTCCAAAAGATCATCGGAGGTCAACTCAAGCCAGGCACTGCCCCCACCGAACACTTTTGGAAACAGGGATTTTAAATCTTCGTTGACCTTATCGAAAGTGTCCCGGAACCGTATTTGTGTCTCTTTATCAATTCTTTTAATGGCTTGGCTCAAGGTTTCCAGCGCTTGCTCAAGATCCTGACACTGATTTTCCAGATACGTTGCTCGCGTTTTCGCCTCTTCGTACTCTTCCAGCGCAGCCAGGTTGATGGCACCAAGTGCTTCTACTTGCGTCTCCAACGTCTGGATCTCCTGGCGCAGCTTGCCGCGATCAGCGGCAATCAACACCGCCTGATCGAGATCTACCAGTCGAACCCCCAACTCTTCGAACTGCTCGTGCAGCCCCTGTCGACGGGTGAGGTTACGTTCGCGCTCAAGGCGCAGGGTTGCCAGCTTCTCTTGCAACGTCACCAGCTGCTTGTGATCGGCACTTCTGGCATGTTCCAGCTCACCAAGCTGGCGCTCCAGCTCCGCAAGCCGTTGATGGCAGGCGAGCTGCTGCGCCTCCAGATTGCGCTGCTCGGCCAGCAGGGGCGCCAGATCCGGCACGGCCTCGCTATCCGGCCCTTTCAGCCCGGCCAGCTCCAGCCCGAGCCTCGCCAACTCCTCTTCGCCCAGGGTAATGAGTTGGCGCAGATTGCCCAACTCCAGTTGCAAACGCTGGCAGACCGCTTGTTGCTGCTCGCGGCGCACACGGGCCTCGTCGACCGCCCGCTCGCAGCGGGTCAGCTGCTCCTGAGCGACCTGCAACCCTTGCGTCAGCGGCTCCCCCTGCTCCTGCAACTCGGTAAGGCGCGCCTCATCGCATTCCAGTTGTTCACGGGCGCTGGCCAGCCGCTGTGCCTCTTCGGCCTGCTCCTGATCGAGCCGGATCAGCTCTTCGCCGAGCTGACCGAGCCGCTGCAACCGCTCTTGCCGCTGACCCTGTTGCAGGCTCCAGGCTTCGCGCAGTTGTTGCCATTTTTGCTCCTGCTCGCGCAAGGTTCGCTGCGACAACTCCTGCGCGCTGGCAAGCTGGGCGCGCCGGGCATCGGCAGCAACAAGTTGCTCGCTCAGCTGTGCCAGCCCAGCGGCAACCTTCTCCTGCTCGGCATGCAACCGCTCACGCTCACCGAGCAGCGCCATGGTGCCGAGCGCCGCGCCCTGCCCCAGATCTGCCCAGTTTGGCCCCAGCCAGTCACCAGCAGGAGTCAGTACCGACTCACCGGCCGCAAGGCTTGGCTGGCGGGCCAATGCGGTCTCCCGGCTCTCCACCAGCCAGATGGCATTGAGGAAGGCGGGAATGTGCTCACCACCCAGTTGCGCCGCCAGCGTACCGGCAACCGCCGGTTGCGCCGGGCCAATCCAGAGTCCCTCTTGCGCCAGATTGCACTCGTCCGCCGGCGTTGCGGTGAGCCAGCGACCCAGCACCTTGTCGAGCGCCTGTGCCCACTCAGGGGCAACCTGCAGTCGATCTGCCAGGGTCGCCCCCTCCATCTGCTCGCCGAGGATCTGATCCAGCGTCGCCAGCCGAGCCTCCAACTCCCGTTGCAGGCTCAACTGCTGGCCATGCTGCTGCTTGAGTTGTTCATGGGCGTCGACCGCCTGCGCCAGTTGCTCGGTCAGCTCACCATTGGCCGCCCGCGTCAGCTCCAGCTCACCACTCAGGGCATCGAGGGCCGGTTGCAGATCGTCAGCCTCTGTGCCGAGGGGGCCAGCGCGTTCATCTTCCAGCTTGAGGCGCGCCAGCCGGGTCTTGGCTTGCAGCTCCTGCAAACCACCCAACCGGGTACGGGTCTGATTGAGCTGCCCCTGCACCCCGGCCAACTGTTGTTGCCACTGCTGCTGGCGTAGGCGGGCCTGCTCCAGCTGCTCGCTGGCGTGCTGGCGGGCCTCCTGCTGCTCGGTGAGCAACTGCTCACACTGCTCCAACCGGGCGCTCTCCTGCTCTGCGCGCAATACCCCTTCGGTCAGTTGATCCTGCTGGCTGGCAAGCTGCGCCTTGCGGGTAGCAATCCGCTCACCGAGCGCCTCTGCACGGGCCTGCCAGTCGCGCCCCAGTTCACTCTGGTGCAGCTGTTGCTGTTCGAGGCGAGCGATGGCCTGGCCACCGAGAAAAATCTGTTGCTGGCGGCTCGCCTGTTCGGCTTGCGCCTCTTGTCTGGCGACCGACAGGGTGACGTGGCGCCCTTCGTCTGCGGTGCGTTTGGCATCGAGCGCCGCCAGCGCCTGCTCGGCCTGCGCCAGCTCTGTTTTAGCCTCGCCAAGGCGCGTCTCCAGCGCCCACAACTCGGAGCCAATCAGCTCTGAGCGAGCTGCGCGCGAACGACTCTTGAGCTGTTTGTAGCGCTCGGCGGTCTCGGCCTGGGCTTTGAGGTGGTCAAGGCGAGAGCCCAGCTCGCCGCGAATATCGCCGAGGCGCTCCAGATTTTCCTGGGTGTGGCGAATGCGCTGCTCGGTCTCGCGGCGCCGCTCCTTGTAGCGGGAGACCCCGGCCGCCTCTTCCATAAAGAGTTTGAGGTCGGCCGGGCGCGACTCCACCAGTCGGCTGACTGTGCCCTGCTCGATGATGGCGTAGCTGCGGGGGCCAAGGCCGGTGCCGAGGAAGAGGTCGGTCACATCCTTGCGGCGGCACTTCTGGCCATTGATCTGATAGTGGTTGGAGCCGTCACGCAGCACTTCGCGGCGCACCGAGATCTCGGTAAAGCGGCCGAACTCGCCGGGCACCCGGTTGTGGGGATTGTCGAATACCAGCTCCACCGAGGCGCGCCCGTGCGCACTGCGGTTGATAGAGCCATTGAAGATGACATCGGTCATGTTCTCGCCGCGCAGATGGCGGGCGGAGCTCTCCCCCAGCACCCAGCGCACCGCGTCGATGACGTTGGATTTGCCACAGCCATTGGGGCCCACCACGGCAGTCATGTCTGCCGACAGTTCGATGCGGGTCGGCTCGACGAACGACTTGAAGCCGGCGAGTTTGATCAGTTTCAGACGCATGGCGACCTGTATCAGTGGCTAAATAAAGAGGAGGCGGGCAGGCAATTTTACCAAATCCAGACCCGGCTTTGTTTGTAATATGCAGGCATCATCCCCATTCAATGCCCGATTTTCAGTCGCCACGGCACGAAATAAGGAATAGTCGGCGACTTTACCAAATCAAAGGCTTGTTTGTAATATGCTGGCAGTTCTCCCATGCATAGATGGAGCTCACATGAGCCAATCACCCCATATGGTCAAAGATTCAATCAGCGGTGCAGACTACTTCCTGCGCGGGTTTTCCCTTATTCGCCAACCGGGCATCCGCACCTTTGTGCTGATCCCCCTGCTGGTCAACTTCGTGCTGTTTGCCGGGGCCTTCTATGCCCTTCTGCTGCAGCTCGACGGCCTGTTCGCCTGGCTCCATCAGCAGATCCCCGCCTGGCTCGACTGGCTGGACTATCTGCTGTGGCCCATCGCCCTCATCACCATCCTGGTGGTCTTCTCCTTTATCTTCAGCTCGGTTGCCAACTGGGTAGCCGCCCCCTTCAACGGCCTGCTGGCGGAGAAGGTGGAGCAGATCCTCACCGGCCAATCCGCCAATGACAGCGGTATGCTGGATATCGTCAAGGATGTGCCACGAACCTTCGGCCGCGAATGGACCAAGCTGAAGTATTACCTGCCCAAGGCCATCGGCTGCCTGATCCTGTTCCTGATCCCGGTGGTGGGCCAGACCCTGGCGCCTGTGCTCTGGTTCCTGTTCAGCGCCTGGATGATGGCGATCCAGTACATCGACTATCCGTTCGACAACCACAAGATAAGCTTCATCACCATGCGCGATGCCTTGAAGCAGCGCCGTGGCAAGTGCCTGAGTTTCGGCGCCCTGGTCACCCTCTTCTCCGCCATTCCGGTGGTGAACCTCTTTGTGATGCCGGTCGCCATCTGTGGCGCCACCGCCATGTGGGTCGATCACTACCGGCAGCAGCAGTTGGGACGCTAATCCTTGAACATTGATTAGAAAAAGGCACCCGAAACGGTGCCTTTTTCGCATTTAGCATGAATTAAATTAATGCATGTATTCGAACGCTTGTCCCATATAACTCGAGTTGGTAGGATGCGGGCCTTTCTCGTTCCCTGGGATATCTCATGTTATATGCACTCTTCTTGGTGGGCCTGGTGGCCGAAGGGATGACCGGCGCGCTGGCCGCGGGTCGGCGACGGATGGATCTGTTTGGGGTGGTAATCATCGCTTCGGCGACGGCCATCGGTGGCGGTACCATTCGCGATGTGCTGCTGGGCCACTATCCGCTGCTCTGGATTGAGCATCCGGAATATGTGCTGCTGGTTGCCGCCGCTGCAATGGCGGGGGTGGTTTCCGCCCCCCTGATGCGCTATCTCGGCAAGCTGTTCATGGCGCTCGATGCGCTGGGACTGGTGGTATTCTCCATCTTCGGCGCAGCCCGTGCGCTGGATATGGGCCACGGTGCCGGCATCGCCTGCATCATGGCGGTGGTGACCGGGGCCTTCGGCGGCGTGCTCAGGGATCTGCTCTGCCAGCGTATTCCGCTGGTATTTCGCCGCGAGCTCTATGCCGCCATTTCGCTGATCACTGCCGCGCTCTACTGTCTGGCACTGGATCAGGGCCTGCCCAACGACTGGGCGGCTTTCGGCGCCATTGGCATCGGCTTTGTGCTGCGACTGCTGGCGGTTCGCTTCAAGTGGGGACTGCCCACCTTCAACTACCAGTACGCCACCCACTGAGTACGCCAGTTTCTGGCGAAGCGGGTTGGATTGCGAGCAACAAAAAAGCGCCCGAGTGGCGCTTTTTACATGGACGGTCTGCGACTCAGTTAATTCCTTCCGAGCTGAAGAAGGTCGCCTTGTCGGCGATAAAGCGGATCTTGATGTTCTTCCCCTCGCCGCCCCAAAGGCAGCTGGTGGTGCCCAACGCATCGTCACAACGCTTCGCCTTGCCCAGAATGGTGTTGGCCTCGGCGTAACTCATCCCCATCTTCAACTGGTCGTAATTTTCGCGGTTGAGCTTGCTGCAACCGGTCACCAACAGGGCGATCAGGCCACCAATCACTAACTTTTTCATCGCTATCTCCTCACTGGTGGGAAGAGCTTGGCAGCTTGCCAACCCCTTTACCAGCTGCGGACCGGGCCGGTATCGAGGTGAACGAAGTTATCGCGGGGATAGTAGCCGACGCCACCCACCTTGAGATGGAGCGCTGCCTTGCGCAGATTGGCCAGCTGCACGCCGGGAATGCGCACATCGACCGCCTGCCCCAGAGTGTGGTAGCTGTGCTTGGCCACGCCGCGGCTCTTGTGACGCTTCTGGCGATTGGTCGCAGGGGCGCGATAGCCGGAGATCAGCTGGATTTCGCTGCGCCGGCCCAGCTTGTGCTGTAACAGGAACAGCTGATCAAACAGCTTCTTGTCGATGTTGAACACTTCATTGCGCCGGTAATCGCGGAAGATATGGTTGAGCTCGGCCAGCCCATCATTCAGATAGCGGCCATTCTCCCAATAACTGACCCTTGCCCGCTCACCGGTGTTGAGGTTGAAAAAACTCAGTTCACGACCAGTGGTACTGCGGCTTGCCAGTGCGGGGAAGGAGATCAGCGAGCTGCCCAGCAGGCAACCGGCACCCAGCAACAGGCGACGTCGACTTATCTCTTGTTTAAGCATTCGTTGTCCGTCCATCGCAGATTGAAGTGAAACAGGTGAATGAATTTGATACCGGGGCTCGAAACTACCTGCAGGTCCCCCTCATGTCAAACCGCAGGGGCTCAATAGAAAAGCCCGGCACAGGCCGGGCTTTTCACTCTGTGGCAGGGATCACAACAGGCGGCTCTGGAAGCTGACCCGATCAAATCCGTAGATGTCGTTGCGCAGTTGCTGGCGACCATTTTCGTCGATCCAGCTGCTCCAGTAGACGGTAAAGACCGGGATCGGCTTGGTCAGCGGCAGCCACTTGGTCTCGCTCTCCTTGAGGATCGAGGCCACCTTATCCGGCTGGTAGCGGGAGTCCGCCAGCAGCAGTTCAGCCAGATCATCGGCATGCTCGACCCGGATACAACCCGAGCTGAAAGCGCGCGCCCCCTGCTCGAACAGCGCCTTGCGCGGGGTCGAGTGGAGGTAGATGGCCTCGTTGTTGGGCAGGTAGAACTTGTAGCGCCCCAGGGCATTGTGATCACCCGGCTTTTGCCGCAGACGATAGGGGAAACCGGCGGCCAGCGCCTGACGCCAGCCCTCTTCGGTGAACTGGATCGGGTTACCCTCACCATCGATGACATCGAACTGCTCACGACTCAGATAGGCAGGATCGCGACTCAGCTTGGGCAGAATGTCCTTGCTCAGGATCGAGCGCGGCACATGCCAGGAGGGGTTGAGTACGATGGAGCGAATTTCGCTTGCCAGAATGGGAGTAGCCCGCTGCTCCTTGCCGACGATGACCCGGCTGGTAAACACCTCGTTGCCGGACTCCACCACGCTCAGGCGATAGTCGGGAATATTGACCAGCACGTAGCGGCCAGCGGCGAGCTGATCCACCAGATCGCGACGCCACAAGTTGCGCAACAGCAGGCTGGCGCGCACTTGCGGGCCGGTATTGAGCCAGGAGCGGGTCTGGCGGCCGATAATACCGTCAGCGGTAAGGCCATGACGACGCTGGAACTGCTTGATGGCCTGCTCGGTATCGCCATCGTAAATCAGATCACCGTGGCTCGGGGCGCTGTCACCCAGTTCGTTGAGCATGGCGCGGATTTGGCCAAGCTCGGCGGAGCTCTCTCCGGCACGCAGGGTCGGCATATCGAGGGTCGGCCACTTGCTGGCCATCGGCATTGCCAGCAGTTTGTGCACTTTAGCCCGCACCGCCTCGTATTCCGCCACCTGAGGGCGCAGGGATTTCACCTGGGTGAGCAGGTCATCATCGCTGGGTTGGGTCACTACAGGGCGGTTCAAATCGAGCTTGAGAGTCTTCATCTGCTCGCGCGAGACCAGATCCATCCCCCGCCAGGCATGCTGGAAACGGCTCAGCTTGGCAAAAATGTCGTCATAGATGGCACCACGCTTGGCGGCAGGCGCGGCCTGCAGGCGCTTCCACAAGGTGAAAAAATCGGGGTGCAACTGAGCCAGCACAGCCTCTTGCAACTGCTGCTCCAGCTCGACACGGGCCTGTTCGGCCTGACTGCCCTGATACCAGTCATGCCCGGTTTTACTGGCCGCCATCACTACTTGTGCTTCGGTCGCATGTACCACGCCGGTGGGCAAACATCCCAGCCACACCAAATTGGCAAGGGCCAGCCAATACTTCATCCCCATGAATACCTCAAACGGTTTGTTCACTCTGTCAGGCCTGACAGGCCGACCCGATGCTCAGGCCGCTCATGATGCGTGAACGGCCAATACTTTGCTAGCGCCCGGAAGCATAACGTTGCCAGATAATGTCATACGCATCGGTCCCCTTGAACCGCGCTAACGCCTGATTGAATTGTTGCAAGAACTGCGGCGAAAAGCTGCGCTTGCCCAACATAAAGAAGCTCGGCGATTCAGATACCACCATGGGGTGGCTGGTGAACAGACCGCTCATCCCCTCCTTGTTAAGGGCGCTGGGGGTAGCCAGCATGTCACCGAGAAAGCCGTCGATCCGCCCGCGGGCCAGTTTCTCGAAATTCTGCTTGTCGCTCACCGCACTCACCTGTTTGGCATAGCGGCCGAGCAGCGACATCACCTCATCACCATAAAAGTACTCTTTGGTGACCCCGAGGGAGTAACCACTGGCCAGCCAGCTCGCCAGATCCTGCTCGGGGTAGTGGCTGCCCTTGCGGATCCACAGCAAGGTGCGCCCCGGGTTGTAGGCGTCGGAAAACCAGGCATAACGGGCGCGCTCATCATTGATATTCGCCTCCATCGCCATGTCTATCTCGCCATGCTCCATTTCGTGCAGTACCCGCTTCCAGGGCAGCTCCACATAGTTGACCTTGCAATCCATGGCAGTGAGCACAGCCGTCAGCACCTCGGCGGCATAACCGCGAACCTGTGTCGGTGAATCGGCCTCATGGTAATGGTAGGGGGGCCAGTTATCGTAACCGACCCGAATGGGCTCGGGACACTGGGTCTTGGCCAATGCCATTGGCGCCCATAATCCAAGCAGTAGACAGCAGGAGATCCACTTCATATGTCATCCTTGACGAACGGGTAAGTCATCATAAATCGCCCCCTGAAAAATGGCGAGAGAGGCCAGCTGACTATCGCATCCGCTAGAAAATGACGCAGCAAAGTCTCTCTATCTGCCAAACCGCCTGCCGGAGCACCCCTTGCCACTGGCGACTTACGCCCCGCCAGCCTTGTTTGACCAGAAGACTGCAACGTTTGGAACAGGGGGAAAAAGGGGTTAATATGTGACCAAATATTTTTTTGTGATCCACTATGCTTTTTTTGCAATTGGATTAGCATATGCGCGACATCGGCCTACCCATTCTGTCAGGCATAGAGAGTGATATGACGTACAAAAAGTTCGGTTTTTTGACTGCCATTATGGCGTTAAGCGGTTTTTATCTTTACACCCTCTATCTGGCTGCTCACCCCAACGTGAGCCTGGCCTACAAACTCTATTATCTGGAAGGCAAGACCCGCTTCTGGGAACACAACTCCAGCATGACCTATCAGCCGGGCAACGAGCTCAATCTGACCAAACCGAGCCGTTTCCTGTCGAGCGAAGGCTGGGCCAAGAAGCCGAGCGACGAAGGTACCTTGCTTAGCGGTCAGGGCGGTCTCTACTTTGTGCTGCCCAAGCAGGCGGCCAATCCGGATCAACTTACCGTACAGGCCCGCATCCACAGCCCGGAAGCCGGCGCTCTGTTGAAAGTGGCGCTGGGTCACGACTTCACCACCACGGTGAAACTGGCCAAAGCGGGCATCAACGAAATCCGCTTCAGTCTGCCCGGTGACTCGCTCACGGCAGATCCCAAGCGCCCCAATTTTCTGGCGCTCTCGGCACCTACTCCCATCAATGTGCAGTCGGTACGTTTGACCGTAGCCCAGTGATCCTTGCCCCGAACACCATTTTATAAAAACAACTATCCCAAATAAGGACGTTCTTATGTCGCATCCAGATTTTCGACTCTCTCTGGTCGTTCCCGTTTACAACGAGGAAGAGAGCATCGATGCCTTCATCAACGCGATAGACAACGAACTGGCCCCGCTGAAAGACCAGCTTGAAATTGTATTCGTCAACGATGGCAGCCGTGACCGCACCCGTGAAGTGGTCGAGCAGGCCATCGCCCGTGACCCGCGCGTGACCCTGGTCAACCTGGCACGCAACTTCGGCAAAGAAGCCGCCTTGACCGCCGGTCTGCATCAGGCCAAAGGGGATGCCATCGTGCCGATGGACGTGGATCTGCAAGACCCGCCCGCCCTGATCCTGGAGTTCGTCAAACTGTGGCAGACCGGTGACTATGACACCGTCTACGGCATCCGCGTCGATCGCAGTGCCGATACCCCGATGAAGCGCCTGACTGCCGGTGGCTTCTACCGCTTCTTCAATGCGCTCTCCACCAGCACCAAGCTACCGGAGAACGCAGGTGACTTCCGCCTGATCGACCGTCGCGTAGTCGAGGCGATCAAGCTGCTGCCGGAGCGCAACCGCTTTATGAAGGGGCTGTTTGCCTGGGCCGGTTTCCGTGCCGTTGGCGTCCCCTACGAGCGCCCGGCCCGTCACGCCGGTGAAACCAAGTTCAACTACTGGAAATTGTGGAACTTCGCCCTCGACGGTCTGCTCAGCTTCTCCAGCTGGCCGCTGCGGGTCTGGAGCTATGTGGGGGTCAGCGTCTCGCTGGTGGCCTTCCTCTATATCCTGAAAATCATCACCCAGGTGATCTTCTTCGGCATCGACGTACCCGGCTATGCCTCACTGATGTCCGTGGTGCTGTTCCTCGGCGGTATCCAGCTGTTGTCGCTCGGCATCATCGGCGAATACATCGGCCGCATGTTCGTGGAAGTGAAACAGCGTCCGGTCTACCTCATTGAAGGGGTCTATGGCCAGTATGCCAAGCAGGATGCGGCCAAACCGCAGAGCGCTGACAGCAATCCGCAAGAGCAGCAGGAGCAGGCGCCTCAATGATCTCCCGCGAGGAATTCTGGCGGCTGGTACGTTTCGGTTTTGTCGGCGGGGGGGCTACCCTCGTCGACCTTGGCACCTCCATCGCACTGTTTCATACCTGGCCCACCATCTCGGAGCACCTGGTTACCACGCTGGCTTTTGCCATCGCGTTCTGGTTCTCCTTCTTTGGTCACCGCTACATCACCTTCCAGAAGCAGGGAGCCGCCAGCAAGTTTCTGCTGGTCGCCCTCTTCTCGCTGGCGGTGCGTAACCTGATCCTGAGCGGCCTGCTGTTTGCGGGGCTCTCCGGTCTGCTGCCGGTGGTCATCGCCACCCTGACCGTTACCGTCCTCACTTACGTTCTCTCTCGCGTCTGGGTTTTTGCCTGATGAATGATATGACCAATACTGCCCCGCTAACCGGGGCTGCACTCCCCTATCGCCCGTCACTGCGCATCAGCGGTCGTGACTGGCTGATGATCATCGCTGCCTTCATGCTGAGCCGGGTGGCGCTGTATGGCATGGGCTACTTCGGTGTCCAGCTCTATGGCTCCCCCGACATCGGCCCGCTGCAGGCCTATTGTCAGTTCGACTGCGTCTGGTTCCAGCGCATTATCGAGAACGGCTACGATCTCTACCCGCGCTGGCTGAGCAAGGGCAATGCGGCCAACTGGGCCTTTATGCCGCTCTACCCGATGGTCTCCGGTGCCATCTCCAACCTGTTCAATGTCGAGAGCCTGATCGGCCTTATCATTGTGGCCAACGCCTCCTTCTTCGCCAGCCTGCCGCTGATGCTGCTGGTGCTGCGTCAGCTCAAGCTGGGTGACGATACCGCCCGCTTCGGCGTCTGGCTGCTCGCCTTCTCCCCCTTCTCCGCCTACTTCGTCTCCGGTTATACCGAGTCGACCTTTATGGCACTGATGCTGGGGATGTTCCTGTTCGCCTATCGGGAGCAGTGGCTGATGGTGGCCGTGCTGGGGGTCTGTATCTCCGCCACCCGCAACCTGGGGGTGATGATGGTCTTCCCGGTGCTGATCCTGGCGCTGCAGGCCTACGGCTGGCGGGAATTTTTCCGCTTTACCGAGCGCGCCTTCAAGGTGGTGTTCACCCTCTGGATGATCCCGTTTGGCCTGTTTGCCTACATGGTCTACCTCTATCACCTGACCGGCGATGCCTTTGCCTTCAAGCACATTCAGGTGGCCTGGGGTCGCTACATGGACAGCCCGCTGGACTGGTGGCTGAGCGGTTTCGAGCTGGGCGGCCGCAAGGCTTACCTCTCCATCATGGTGATCTTCGGCTGGTGCCTGAACGGTTACCTGTTCAGCCAGAAACGCTGGGCGGAAGCGACCCTGATGTTCATCTGCTGCACCATTCCGCTGATGACCGGCCTCAACGCCATGCCACGCTATATGTTCGGGCTCTACCCGACCCTGCTGGCCATCATTCTGCTGACCCATCGCTGGCCAGCCATCCGCCCTGCTGTACTCTGCATCAGCGGCATGGTGGCCTCCTTCATCGCGGTGGCCTTCGTCAACTTCAAGTTCTTCACCGTCTGATGTGACGACGATGCCTGAAACGCCAAATGCCGGTCACCTGACCGGCATTTTTTATGGCCGCTATTTTTATCGACAGAGCGTCCCATCTCCTCTCCGTCACACTTTCCTCGGCTTGAAAACGTAACCATTTGAACTGATGTCACAAATCGGCATTTTGCCGATCCAAGGCGCGCTTTGCTGCTCCTAGAATGGGCCCTTGTCCGAACTGCCCTGCTCAAGGAATGGCTTATGCGTCGTGCTCCCCTTTTATCCCCCCTCTGGCTTGCCCTGCTGGCCGCGCCTCTGTTCACCCCACAGGCGATGGCCGCCCCCGAGGTTCGCCTCTATGTGGATGGTCAACCGGTGGCGACCCCGATCGTTCTGGACAAGGGCACGGTGGAGCTGACTCACCCTCTTGCCAAGGGGAGCCACCAGATCCGCATCAGCGACGCAGGAAACAGTTGCGGCACCAGCTTTGGCCCAAACGAGAGCAAGCCGCTCCCCTTCGGCACCGCCCAGCCCATGGACAAATGCAGCAAGGATCAGAGCTTTACCCTTCGGGTGATGCTGGCCGGGGAGTATCAGTTCACCTTCAACCCGGATACCCCCAGCCTCAAGGTGTTGCGGGCGACCAAGAAGAGCGAGTTCAAGCGCCAGCCACCAGAAGAGCCCTGCATCAGCTGGGATGGCGGCCCGGTCACTGTATCCCTTAAAGGGATTTGGCCCGACGGCACCCGACTGCGGGATGCCTACTCAAAACAAGAGGCGGTGGTCAAACAGGGCAAGCTGACCCTGACCCCGAGTAAAGAGAGCGGCGGCCTGCTGCTGCTCGAGCCGGTCAAGGCAGCCAAGCCAGCACCATTCAGCTGGGATCAGGCGAGCATCTATTTCCTGCTGACCGATCGCTTCCACAACGGCGATCCCGCCAACGACCAGAGCTTCGGCCGCCAGAAGGATGGTCAAGACGAGGTGGCTACCTGGCACGGCGGTGACTTCAAGGGGCTGACCGAGAAGCTCGACTACATCAAGAGCCTCGGCATGAACGCCATCTGGATCACCCCCATGGTGGAGCAGGTGCACGGCTTTATCGGCGGTGGCGAGCAGGGCAATTTCCCTTTCTACGCCTACCACGGCTACTGGGCGCTCGACTTCACCAAGATTGACCCCAACTACGGCGATGAAGAGAGCCTGAAAACCCTGGTGGACGAGGCCCACAAGCGCGGTATGCGGATCATCCTCGACGTGGTGATGAACCACGCCGGTTACGCCACCCTGGCCGACTTGCAGGATCTGGGGCTCACCGACCTCACCCAGAACACAACCAAGCTGCCGACCGTCTGGAACCAGTGGCGCCCGAGCGGCGGCCTTAACTGGCATGGCTACAACCAGTTCATCGACTATCAATCACCCGCGTGGAACAAGTGGTGGAGTGGTGACTGGGTGCGCGCCGGTCTGCCCGGCTACCCGCAGCCCGGCACCGACGATGTCACCGGCTCGGTGGCGGGGCTGCCGGACTTTCTCACCGAATCGACCAAACCGGTAGGGCTGCCGCCGCTGCTGGCCGCGAAAAAAGACACCCTCGCCAAGGCGCTGCCCGACGCTACCGTGAGCGACTATCTCATCGCCTGGCACACCGACTGGGTGCGCCGCTTTGGCATCGACGGCTTCCGCGCCGACACCGTCAAGCATCTGGAACCCGAAGTGTGGGCCAAGCTCAAGCAGGCGGGCAGCGCTGCACTCAAGGAGTGGAAGACTAACAACCCGGGCAAGGCCCTCGACGATCTGCCCTTCTACATGGTGGGCGAGGTGTGGGATCACGGGGTGGCCAAGGATTTCTGGTATCAGAACGGTTTCGATTCGTTGATCAACTTCGACTATCAGCGCGAGTTCGCACTGTCACAGGCCCAGTGCATGGCCAGCGCCGAGCCCACCTATGCCAGCTACGCCAGCCGCATCAATCAGGATCCCGAGTTCAACGTGTTGAGCTACATCAGCTCCCACGACACCAAGCTGTTCTTTGGCGACTATCAAGATGTGCCGCTACAACGCCGGGTCGCCAACAGCTTTATGCTGCTGCCGGGCGGCATCCAGCTCTACTACGGCGACGAGTCAGGCCGCGGGCTGGCCAAGGATGGCGGGGTGTTCGATCAGGCGCTGCGCTCGGATATGAACTGGCAGGAGCTGGCCAGCGGCGACAAGGCCGAGCTGGTCAAGCACTGGCAGCAACTGGGCCAGTTCCGCGCCGCCCATCCGGCCATTGCGGCAGGCAGTCACCAGAAACTCTCGGATGCACCCTACGCCTTCGTACGGGAGAAGGGGGATGACAAGGTCGTGGTGGTCTTTGCCGGCCGGCAGAAGTAACCCTTAAGCCACATTGACCAGCAGCAGAGAGGGGAGCCACTGGCTCCCCTCTCTCGTTTATCTATCTGCCAAGGCTCACTGTGACTGGCGCGCCGCCACCGGCCACTGCAACCGCGCCTTGACCAACATCTCTTGCCACAGAGGCCAAGAGAGCAGTGCCTGCTGATAGACCCCCGCCTGACCGGGCAACAGGATGCCATAGCTGGCCAGCCGATAGGCCATCACGGCATAGAAGGCGTCGACAATGCCCGCCTCGCCAAAGTAGAAGGGGCCCCGCGCCTGCGACCAGATCTCCTGCAAACGGGCCAGCTCACCGACCGCCTCCACCGGGGGATCGATACGGGTTGGCGCACCAAGGAAGAAGGGGACCATAGAACGGATCTGCCGAAATCCTGCATGCAACTCGGCGCAGAGGCTGCGAGCCAGTGCCCGCTCGGCCAGCGAAACCGGATAGAGCTGACGGTCGGGACAGAGCTCGTGAACATATTCGGCGATGGCCAGCGAGTCGTGAACCCGCACGCCATCGTGTTCGAGCCAGGGCACCAGACCGGCCGGTGCCAGCCGCTTGAGCCGCGCCAGCGACTTGGCATCCTCCAGATCGAACACCTGCTCCTGCCACGTCAGCCCGCTCATGGCGAGCACCAGTGCCGCCCGCATCGCCCAGGTGGAGCCGGTGCCCACCGCCAATACCAAGGATCCCATCTGTTGCCTCCTGCATGAGTTGCCTGCGACCGGCCTGTCTGCCTTTGATGGCAAAACATCCGATGGTCGCTTCACATTTGCACACCGGCGGGTTTGACCCTCTTGGTGAGCGATGCTAGTTTGATTTTTCAAAACAATCAGTTAGCAACAATGTGAGCCATTAACCGAAATATGGACAGCCAATTTACCATCGTCATCGCAGATGACCACCCCCTGTTTCGGGGCGCCCTTTACCAAGCGGTGCACATGGCCATCAACGACGCTCAATTGCTGGAAGCAGACTCCATCGACAGCCTGACCAGCCTGCTCGGCGAGCACCCCGAAGTTGACCTGTTGCTGCTCGATCTCAAGATGCCGGGGGCCAACGGCTTCGAGGGGCTGGCACACCTGCGCGGCCAGTATCCCGACCTGCCTATCGTGGTGGTCTCCGCCTCGGAAGATGCGGCCATCATCCAACAGGTGTTGCGGCTCGGTGCGCTCGGCTTCATTCCCAAATCGGTGCCGATGAAGGAGCTGGTCAACGCCCTCAATACGGTGATCGGGGGGGATAACTGGGTGCCGGAAGGCATCTCGCTCCATCCCGAATCGGAAGATGGCCCCGATTTCGCCAGCAAGCTGGCCAGCCTCACCCCCCAGCAGTACAAGGTGTTGATCATGCTGCGCGATGGCAGCCTGAACAAACAGATCGCCTGGGAGCTCAATGTCTCCGAAGCCACCATCAAGGCCCATATCACCGCCATCTTCAGAAAACTGGGCGTCAAGAACCGCACTCAGGCGGTTATCGCCCTGCAACAGCTCGATATCAAGGAGAGCTGAGACCCGCGCGCAGTGACACGCGGGAGACGACATAGCCAGCCATGCTGGCTATTTGTTGCTCGACAATTAGCACGATCGTACTTTATGCTGCCAGCGCCAACGAGGAGAGAAGGATGAGCAAGGGGCGCCTGACCCGGGAAACCATTTTGCAGACTGCCTTTGAGCAGGCGAGCCAGCAGGGGCTGGAGAGCCTGACCATCGGCTCGCTGGCCAGTGCCTGCGAGATGTCGAAAAGCGGCCTGTTTGCCCACTTTCAATCCCGCGACAATCTGCAGATCGCCGTGCTGGAGTACGCCGCCGAGGTATTTCGGCTGCGGGTGATCCAACCGGTACGCCAGCAGGAGCACCAGAGCCAGCACGACAAACTGATCGCCCTGCTGCGCGCCTGGCAGGCGTGGAACCACTGCTTCGCCGGACGCTGCATGTTTCTCGACGCCTGGACCTCGGTGCAAGATGGCCATGAGCAAGAGAGCCCTGTGCAGCAAGCAGCCCGGCAACTGGTTCGCTTCTGGCTCGACTATCTGGCTCGTCAGGTGGTGCAAGGTCAAGCCGCAGGCGAGTGGCGACAGGAGATGGATCCCTGGCGCGCCGTTTACCGCCTCTATGGCCTCTATCTGGCGGATCAGGTGTTCAACGACCTCGAACTGTGTCAGGATCCGGCCCGCCACTTCTGGCCCGAAGTGGACGCTCTGCTCGCCAGCTGGCGCTGATGTTTTGGCATCCGTTCAACACTAATTTTTAAAAACCGATAAAAAAGCACGACCGTTCGAACATAAAAGCCACAGGATGACCATGAGCAGCAAGATCTACTTCAACACCCGCCGCTTCAGCCCGAGCAAATGGCTGCTGGGGATCGGCACCCGGTTACACCACAGACTTGCCCCCACCCATGCCAAGCACACCGCCAGCAAGTTGCTGCTCACCCCACAGCGCAACCAGCGGGATGGCCACGAACCTGCCGGTCTGGTGAAGCAGGCCGTCCATACCAGCGAAGGGGTATTGATGAGCTATCGGCTCGGTCAGGGGCCACTGTGGCTGCTGATGCACGGCTGGTCCGGCAGCGCCAGCCAGTTCTATCCGCTGATGAGTCATATCGCCGCGCAGGGGTTCACCGCCATTGCCTACGATCATCCGGCCCACGGCCACAGTGCAGGCAATACCGGCCACCTGCCCCGCTTCGTGCGCGCCTTCGACGAGCTGGCAGCCAAATTGGCCAGCGAAGTGGGCCCGCTGCACGGGGTCATCGCCCACAGCATGGGGGGCGCCGTCACTCTATCCAGCCGTCAGCCGGGTATAGATACCCTGCCGCTGCTGTTGATTTCGCCAGTGCTCGACTATGTGCCTCAGCTTTATGGCATGGTGGCGCGCTCCGGCTACTCCATCCGGTTGTTCGATGCGGTGGTCAAGGAGATTGAGCAGGAGTATCAACACCCATTGAGCACGGTCGATCCACTGGGTCGCCTTGCCAGCCGCAGCGGCGAGGCCATCATAGTGCACGACGAGGAGGACAGATTTGCCCCCCATAACGACTCCTTGCGGGCCAGTCAGGATGGTCATACCCGGCTGGTGAGCACCCGGGGTCTGGGCCACGGTCGCATCCTCGCCAGCGCCCCGGTATTCGCCGCCTTCGATCAGCTGGCGCGGCCGGAAAATCCCCAGCGGGCTCTTTGACATGGGGCCATGAAAAAAACGGGCGAGCGCCCGTTTTTATATTTGATACAGCGCTTTATAGTTAACTTGTCAGTGGGAACATTCTTGTCAGAACACGATAAGGCGCCAGCATATGGCCAGACCCAATACAGCGTTGTTGCTCACCGGTGGCGGTGCTCGCGCCGCCTATCAGGTCGGCGCCCTCAAGGCGATTGCCGAGCTCTACCCGCGCAATCTCGGCATCCCTTTTCCCATCCTGTGTGGCACCTCGGCGGGGGCTATCAATGTCACCGCACTGGCCTGCTACGCCTCCAGCTTCCATCTGGGGGTGCGCAAGCTGGAGTGGGTCTGGCGCCGCTTCGAGACTCACCACATCTTCGATTTTCACCCGGGGCGCCTGCTGTGGCGGTTGATGTACGAGGGGTCGGCGGGGCTGATCAATCCCCACACCAACCACGCCTTTCACCTCTTTGACAACGCGCCGCTGCACCGCCTGCTGGATCAGCTCATCGACTATCACCGCATCGATGACAACATCCTCTACGGCAGTCTGGAGGCGCTGGCCATCACGGCGTCGGATTACGATGACGGCCTCTCCACCACCTTCTTTCAGGAGCGGGCCGACCACCATCCGTGGGAGCGGGCCAGACGGCGCGGGGTACGCACCGTGCTTACATCGGAGCACCTGCTCGCCTCCTCGGCGTTGCCCTTTGTCTTTCCTGCCACCCGGATCGGCGAGAAGTTCTACGGCGACGGTTCCATCCACCAGCTGAGCCCGCTCAGCCCCGCCATCCATCTGGGGGCTGAGCGGATCCTGCTGATCACCCTGGATCCGCCGGCGCACTCGGCGCCGACCCATCACCACGGCCATCTCACCAGCTCCAATATCGCCAGCCATCTGCTCGATACCGTCTTTACCGACACCCTCAACTCAGATCTGGAGCGGCTGTGGCGCATCAACCAGACACTGGATCTTATCCCGCTACGGGAGCGCAACCGCCTGCAATTGAAACGGGTGGAGACCTGCGTGCTGAAACCGAGTCAAGATCTCGACACCATGGCGTTGGCCTACCTGCGCAAGCTGCCGTTGCAGTTGCGCCGCCTGTTGCGGGTATTGGGCGTGAAGGGAGATGAGACCAGCAGTCTGGCCAGCTTTTTGATGTTCTATCCGGGTTATTGCCAGCAGTTGATCAAGCTGGGCTATCAGGACACCCTCAGGGAGCGGGAACGGGTCGTCGCCTTCCTCGATATCGAAGGGCTACCAAAAGAGCGGGAGTAAAGGGGGCGGCCGATGAGTGCGAGGGGATTCAGCGCCCCTCCAGCAAACGCTGCTCCGCCTGCTCCATCGCCACCACGGTACCAAACAGGATCAGCCGATCGCCAGCCGCCAGTACCAGCTCGGGTCTGGGCTCCAGGCTCTGATCCCCGCGCTGCACCTCCTTGATCCGCACCTCATCAAGCGGCAGCTCGCGCACTTCACGGCCCACCGCCCACGCCTGATCGTGCAGCAACAGCGGATGGAGGCGTTCAAGCAGCTGATCTGCCTCCAGATTGCTGGCACTCTGATCCCCCCAGTAGAAGCCGTGCAGGAAGCGATACTGGCTGCTACGCTCCAGCTCCATCCGGCGGATCACCCGACCGATGGGGATATCGCAATTGAGCAGCAGGTGGGAGACCAGCATCAGGGCCCCCTCCTGGGATTCGGGGATCACCTCGAAAGCCCCCGCCTGCTTGTACTGCTCCAGAAAACTGTCATCCCGGGTGCGCACCAGCACCTTGAGATCCCCCGCCAGTTCTCGGATCAGCGCCAGCATCGCCTCAACCCGCTTGCGGTCATCGAAGGTGATGATCACCAGCCGTGCCCGCAACAGCCCGGCGGCAAGCAGAATATCGCGGCGGCTGGCATCGCCGAAGGCCACCTGCTCCCCCGCCAGCTTGGCCTCGCTCACCCGCTCAGGGTCGAGGTCGAGGGCCAGAAAGGGGATCTCTTCGATTTTGAGGAAGCGGGCACAGGTCTGCCCGGCCCGGCCAAACCCGGCGATGATGACATGCTGGTTCTTGCTCAGGCCCGACTGGGCGACTTCGGAGCGGGTCAGCAGCGCCGGATCGGTGAGGCTGCGGGCCAGCGAATGGGCCTGGGTCACCAGCCAGGGGGTCATGGCGATGGAGATGATGCCGATGCCGATCAACCGGGAGACCAGTTGCGGATCCAGCAGGCCGTGGTGCAGTGCCAGCGCCAGCAGCACAAAACCGAACTCCCCCACCTGACTCAACATGATGCCGGCCGCCATGCTGTCGCGCTTGCGCTCTCCCATCAGCCGCCCAGCCAGCAGCACCAGCAGGGATTTGCAGAGCACCAGCAACACCACGCAGATCATTACCTGCCACCATGCCCGCGCCACCAGCTCCCAATCCATGGCCATGCCGATGGTGATAAAGAAGAGCCCCATCAGCACATCGCGAAAGGGCTTGATGTCTACCTCAAGCTGATGACGGTAGTGGGACTCCCCCAGCATCATCCCCGCCAGAAACGCCCCCAGCGCCATCGACAGCCCCAGTGAATGGGTCATGAAAGCGGCGAGCAGCGCCACCAACAGGGCACTCAGCACGAACAACTCGTCGGAGCGCGCCCGCGCCACCTCGTGAAACAGCAGCGGCAGCAACCACTTGCCCACCGCCAGCAGAGTGAAGAGAGCAAACAGCCCCTTGAGGGTGGCCCAGGCGATCTCGGCGGCCAGCGCACTCCCCTGCACTTCCGGCTGGGCGAGGATAGGGATCATCACCAGCAGGGGTACCACCGCCAGATCCTGAAACAGCAGCACGCTCACCCCCAGCTGAGCCCGGCGGGTATGGAGCTGCTTCTGCTCACCGAGCTGCTTGATCACCACCGCCGTCGATGACAGAGCAAGCGTCCCCGCCACCACCAGCGACTGGGCCAAACCCAGCCCCCACCACCAGCCGATGGCGAAGAAGAGCAGTGACGTGAGCAGCACCTGCAACATCCCGACCCCCAGCACCAACCGGCGCATCGCCAGCAATTTCGGCAGGGAGAACTCCAGCCCCAGCGAGAACATCAAAAAGACGATCCCCAGCTCGGCAATGGTCTGCATGATCGACTGACCGGTGATCACCGCCAGCCCGTGGGGGCCGAGCAAGACGCCGGCAATCAGGTAGGCAAGGATGACCGGCAAGCCGAGGCGCCGGAAAGTTGCCACCAGCAGCACGGCGGCGAACAGCAGGATCAACAGGTCGGTGTACAAATTTTCCTCTCCTTTTATCGACTTAAGCTTAGTCAGCCGATCTGGCGGGCAGGAAAGATATATTGGGCATGCCAATTGCAGGGAGGAGACAGTAGTCAGGTGTTACAGGTGGAAGACCATGGAAAATACGTCGTCACTTAATGGCTTTAGCCATGGCATCGAGCAGTGGGTTCGCCAGATGGAGCGGCTCACGCCGTTGCCCAGCGTTGAACGCAACCAGTTGCTCGAGCAGTTGTTGGGGCAGAGCGATCTCGGCGGTCTGCTGACAACTTTTGCCGATCGTGCGGCAAGAATTGTCAGGATCCACGGTCTCTACCTCGATTGTGGCCAGCCCCATGTACTGATCCAGCACCCGCCGCTGGCCACCCTCAACCTGCACAACTATCCGTTCGAGCTGCGCGGTCAACATGGCCAGCTGCTCGGCCAGCTTCACTACGAGCTGGAACATCCGCTGAGCGGCAGCCAGCAACGGGTACTGATGCAATACCATCAGCTGCTCTGCCTGCTGCTGCCCCTCTATCTGCGGCTGGAAAAACTGGATCAGCTGGTCAGGCTCGATCACCTGACCGGCCTTGGCAACCGCTCCTACTTTGACGAGGCCATCGGTCGCGCCATCGAGCAGCATAGCCGCGAGCCCCACGGTCTGGTGCTGGTGCTGCTGGATCTCGATCGCTTCAAGCAGATCAACGATACCTGGGGCCATCCGGTGGGGGATCTGGTGCTGAGCCGCTTCGCCCAGCTGCTCAAGGGGTGCATCCGCAGTACGGATCAAGCCTTCCGGCTCGGGGGAGATGAATTTGCCCTGCTGCTGCAACCGGCCGAACCCGAGGCGTGGCGCCCGGTCTGGCTGCGACTGCAGCATATGTTGATGACCAACAAGGAGCTCAGCACCTTCTCGGTCGGATGCAGTCTTGGCGCCGCCAGCTGGCAATCCGGGGTCGATGTGCCGAGCCTCTACGAGGCGGCCGACAGCCACCTCTATGCCCGCAAAAAAGCAGGCAAGGCCAGCTCTAACGAATAATCCCGAACTCTTCTTTGCTCCGGCACATGCGCGCCATGTGACCGGAGCTTCTTTTTTTGGGGCTAATCCCCCCTCACACCGAGATCACCTCATGCAAGATCCTGCTCGGGCAGGATGGGGGCGGCACCGTTTCCCTGCCAGTGGCAAACCAGCCCGGCACTCTGTGCCATAAAACCATCGCAGACAAAGAGCCCCACCACCGCCGCCACCTGCTCGCCATAGTAGAGGATGGGGATGCGTCCCCGTTGCCACGAAGGCACGCCATGCTCCTGCAGCAGCTTCTTCATCCGCCGACTACCGCTTCGCCCCACCGGTTTGAGGGGGATCCCGGGCGCCACCTGAAAACGCACCGAGAGGGGCTCGTCCGCTCGGGGGGAACGCAGCAGATCCTCGCCGTGCTCCGCCATGCGCACCACCAGCTCGCCCAAACCGTCCGGCAGGGTCAGCGGCTCGCCCACGGTGAGCGGCAACACCTGATGACAGGGTTGCAGATCAGGGCTCACCAGATAGAGCCGCTCCTGAAAACGGCGGCAACTCTGGCGCCCCCAGTTGAGCCGGGGATTGGCATCGCCACGCGCCAGCGCCACCTCCTGCCAGAGCCGGGCAAGCTGTTCACGGGATGGAATCTCCCCCCCCTGACGGCGGATCCAGTAGCGCAGCAGGTTGTTGCGCCGGGTGGATGAAAGGGCGTGCAGTGGGCCGATATGGAGCGCCTCCCCCTCGCCCGCCAGCTGCCAGTCACTCTCGGCCAGCTCCTCCAGCAGCGCTTCCTGCTCCGCGCACAGGGCCATGCTGCGCGCCGCGGTCTGGGCCATGGCGGGCCAGCGCGCCTTGAGCTGGGGGATAAGCGTCTGGCGCAAAAAGTTGCGGTCATAACTCACGTCCAGATTGCTCTCATCCTCCACCCAGCCAAAGGGGAGGCTCGCCGCCGCCTCGGCCAGCTCGGCGCGACTCATATCGAGCAGCGGCCGCAGCAGCAGACCGCCAGCAAAGGGCTGGCTTGGCAAGATGCCGGCCAGACCGCGCAGACCGGCGCCGCGCTTGAGGGCCAGCAGCAGGGTCTCCAGCTGATCATCCTGATGGTGGGCGGTGAGCAGCCACTCCCCCTCCCGCATCCTGGCAGTCAGCCGCTGGTAACGGGCGGTACGGGCCTGCGCCTCCAGACTCTCGCCATTGCCGCGGGCCAGAGTCACCCGCTCGACCAGCAGCTCCACCGCCAATTGCTGACACACGGCTTCACAATGAGCGACCCACTCATCGGCATGGGGACTGAGGCCGTGGTGCACGTGCAGGGCGCGAAGTGGCAGGCCATGCTCGCGGGCATACTGGACCGCCAGCGCCAGCAGCAGGGTTGAGTCGAGGCCGCCACTGAAGGCCACCAGCAGACCGGTGGAACCTTCCGGCGCTGGCATAGTCAGACAAAAGCGAGAATAAAGATGAGAAATCATAGGCTTCCCCAAAACGGACCGGCCGATCTTAGCAGAGTCGGGCTTATCAAGCTGCAACCCTGCTGCTAGAGTGAGGCTCGCCCGCCCTCTCCACCAGGCTGGCCGCAAGGCGGTCGCACAACCGGTTGGAGCAAGGAAGATGGGCAGGGAAGCAAACAACCCGAATTGGAATCAAACAAGATGAACAATAAGAAAAGCTTACTGGCCGGCCTGATTGGACTGGCCCTGCTGGCTGGCTGCAGTCAGGCACCGCAAGAATCCCCCAAACACTCCGGGCTGGCACTGGCCAATATGGACACCCAGGTCAAACCCGGCGATGACTTCTTCCGCTACGTCAATGGCAAGTGGCTCGCCACCGCCAAGATCCCCGACGATCGCCCCGCCGATGGCGCCTTCTACATGCTGCGGGACAAATCCCTCGCCGATGTGCGGGTGCTGGTCGAAGGGCTGGCCAAGCAGGAGGCCGCCACCGGCACGCCGACCCAGCAGATCCGCGATCTCTACGCCAGCTATCTGGATCAGGCAGGCCGTGACGCCAAGGGGCTCACCCCGCTGGCACCGGCACTGGCCGATATCGACCGGATCGGTGATCAGGCCGCGCTGGCCCGCGCCTTTGCCCAGTCGGGCCGCATGGGCGGCGGCGCGCCGTTCGGCATCTGGATCGACGCCGATGCCAAGTCTCCCGACCGCTATGCGGTCTACCTCTATCAAGGTGGACTGGGACTGCCGGATCGGGACTACTACCTCAAGCAGGATCCCGAGAGTCAGGCCCTGCGCCAGAAGTACCAGCAGCATATCGCCGCCATGCTGAACCGCCTCGGGGAGTCTGACCCGAGCGGCAAGGCCAAACGGATTCTGGCCCTCGAAACCCGGCTCGCCACCATCCAGTGGGACAACGTGGCCCTGCGGGATCGGGAGAAGAACTACAACAAGCGCCCCGCCAGCGAACTGGCACGGCTCGCCCCCCATCTCGACTGGCAGGCTTATCTCAATGCCGCGGGCATTGCTGGTCAGCCGGAGCTCATCATCGGCCAGCCGACCTATCTGAGCGCGCTGGATCAGGTGATGGCCCAGACCCCCATCGCCGATTGGCAGGCCTACCTCAAGTGGCAACTGCTGACCGACTACGCCCCCTATCTCGACAGCGAGACCGACCGCGCCAACTTCGCCTTCTACGGCACCACATTGAGCGGCACGCCCAAGCAGCGCGCCAGCTGGGAGCGGGCGCTCGGGGTGCTGAACGATCATCTGGGTGAAGCGGTCGGGCAGCTCTATGTGGCCCGCTACTTCCCGCCAGCAGCCAAGGAGCGGATGGAGCAGCTGGTGGAGAACCTTCGCACCGCCTACGGCCAGAGCATCAAGGAGCTCGACTGGATGTCGCCCGAGACCAAGGCACAGGCACTCGAGAAGCTGGCCAAGTTCCGCCCCAAGATCGGCTACCCCGACAAGTGGAAGGATTACAGTGCCATCACCATCAAACCGGATGATCTGGTGGGCAACCTGCAACGCTCGCAAGCCTTTGAATACGCAGATAGTCTGGCGCGCCTCGGCAAACCGGTCGACCGGGACGAGTGGCACATGTCGCCGCAAACGGTGAACGCCTACTACAACCCGAGCAACAACGAGATCGTCTTCCCGGCGGCCATCTTGCAGCCCCCCTTCTTCGACATGACGGCGGATGATGCGGTCAACTACGGCGCCATCGGCGGGGTCATTGGTCACGAGATGGGCCACGGTTTTGATGATCAGGGGGCCAAATCCGACGGTGACGGCATGATGCGCGACTGGTGGACGCCGCAGGATCTCAAGGAGTTCCGCTTCCGCACCAGCCGCCTGGTGGCCCAGTACAACCGCTTCGAGCCCATCAACGGCCAGTTCGTCAATGGCCAGTTCACCCTGGGGGAGAACATCGGCGATCTGGGTGGCCTCACCATCGCCCACAAGGCCTACGAGCTGTCACTGGATGGCAAGGAGGCGCCGGTGCTGGATGGCTTCACCGGCGAACAGCGCTTCTTCCTCGGCTGGGCGCAGGTGTGGAAGGGGATGTATCGCCCAGAGCTGATGCAGATGCTGCTGCGCTCCGACCCCCACTCGCCCCCCGAGTACCGGGTCAACGGCGTGGTGCCGAACATTCCCGCCTTCTACGAGGCATTCAACATCCAGCCGGGTGACAAGCTCTATCTGCCACCCCAGAAGCGGGTGAAGATCTGGTAGCAACATCACGGCGGGCTCCCCGGGAGCCCGCACTCAACAGACAGCAAGAGGTTGCAAGATGAACAGAGCATTGATGATGGCTGGGCTGCTGACCCTGCCGCTGGCGACACAAGCCGAAGAGGGATTTAGCAAGCAACTGACCCTCCCCTCCGGGCAGGTGATCCGGGTGGAGCAGGGGGCCGGTGAGCCCGCCTCCATCGGCAGCTATGACGTGCGACTCTATTCGGGTCAGAACGCCCAATTTCCGCTGGATGAGTTTCAGGATGGCAAGGTAATGGACCGCAACGGCTTTATCCGGGAGCTGAAGCTGGTCGATTTGAATGGCGACAAACAGCCTGAGCTGGTGGTCATCATCGAGAGTGCCGGCAGCGGCAGCTATCAGGATGCCGATGCCTACACCGTCAGCCCGCAAGGGGAGCTGGAGATCTTCAATCAGGTCAAGGAGCTGGAGCCCAAAGAGGATGTGGTCAAGGCGCTCAAAAGCCCGCAGGACTAAGCCCTCTCCCCGAATCTGAAATGTAAAAAGCCCTGATGATCAGGGCTTTCAGATTGCTGAAGAACCCCCTCTTTTTCAAAGAGGGGGTTCTTTTTTAGCTCGGCACCAGGGGGCCACTCACTGACTGACAAGCCGCCAT
>NZ_JBSTYP010000030.1:0-61568 GCF_054052405.1 Aeromonas aquatilis
ACCTGATCCCATGCCGAACTCAGAAGTGAAACGCGGTAGCGCCGATGGTAGTGTGGCATTCGCCATGCGAGAGTAGGACACTGCCAGGCACTCAATTTAAGAACCCCGCTCGTCGAGCGGGGTTTTTTATTGTCTCCAACTCATAAAATCGCTTAATTATTAGTCTTCCATCTTCCCGTCATTCACTGAAATCTCCCATAAAGCCCCAAAATGACCTCTTTTTCTGTTCGATATTTGCTCGCTGGTTCAATGGGTTGGATATAAAAAACACAGAATGTGATGCCTCTACCTTTCTTGTGATGCCCGCTCTGGTTTAATTCTTCAGTCCATATTGATGGACCAAGGAATCACAATAATTTAAGGAATAGACTCATGTTCAAGAGAACAGTAACGATGATGCTGGCGGCGGGAACCCTGGTATTAGGCGGTTGCGCATCCAATGGTGGTGCAGAGCAGGCGGGGGCAGACAACAGCGACTTCGGTGGCAAGTCCATCTACCTGCGCGGGGAGATGAACGACTGGATGGCGACTGATGAAAGCAAGGTAGTCAAGGTGGCCGACAAGCTCTATATGGCCAAAGGCACTCTCAAGAAAGAGTGGGCCCCCTACAAGTTCAAGTTTGCTGATTCAGGCTGGAGCTGTGGCACCAACTTTGGCTACAAGAGCCCGAGTGATGGTGTTGCCGTACTGGGTGGTGAGGCTGTGCCGGTCAACCCCTGTTCCAAGTATGAGGACATGAAGTTCTCACCGGATGCCGATGGCGTCTACGAGTTCTATCTGAATATGGCGGGTGAAACACCGACGGTTTACGTCAAGAAGCCCTGATCTATCTCTGAGTGTTAAATCTTTCAGTAAATTAATCAGTTAAGTGCCTCGGCCCAGAAATCTGCTGGCCGGGGCATTTTTTTAGGTTAGAATCGGCGCCCTCATGGCATCAGGTGTACTATATGTTGTGCCATTAATTTTAGATGGCACCATTGGTTGTGTTTTCTGCTGTTGTCATGATGTCGATGCATTCATATAAGGTTGATTGAAAATGGCTAAATCGAACCCGGTGCTGGAGAGTGAGCTTGGCTCCCGCCTTATCCCCATGCAGGAAACGTCCCTCGAGATCTGGGATAGCAAGTATCGCCTCAAGAGCAAGGATGGCACTCCCATCGACAGCTCTATCGATGAGACTTACCAGCGGGTTGCCCGAGCGTTGGCAGAGCAGGAGCTGGAACCGGAGGTCTGGTATGAGCCGTTCCTGTGGGCACTGCGCAATGGGGCAATTCCGGCGGGCCGCATCACCTCTAATGCGGGGGCGTTTGAGCACAAGCCTGCCACTTCAACCATCAACTGTACTGTTTCCGGCACCATCGAAGATTCGATGGACGATATCCTCGGCAAGGTGCACGAGGCGGGTCTGACCCTGAAAGCCGGGTGCGGTATCGGCTATGACTTCTCGACCTTGCGCCCGCGCGGTGCCTTTGTCTCCGGTGCCGGTGCCTACACTTCCGGCCCGCTCTCCTTCATGGATATCTATGACAAGATGTGTTTCACCGTCTCGTCAGCCGGTGGCCGTCGCGGCGCCCAGATGGGCACCATGGATATTCGCCATCCCGATGTGATCGAGTTTATTCAGGCCAAGCGTGAAGATGGCCGCCTGCGTCAGTTCAACCTCTCTCTGCTCATCACCGAAGATTTCGTCAAGGCGGTGAAAGAGGATGCACCCTGGTCGCTGATCTTCCCCTACACCGCTAAAGAGGTGGAGCAGGATGGCATTGAGCTGGATGATCCCGCTCAGGTGCTCTGGGCCGACTGGCCCAACAAGGAAGGGGTTGTGTTCAACGAGTTGGGGCAGGTCGCCTGCAAGGTCTACAAGACCATGCCAGCCCGCAAGCTGTGGAATGTCATCATGACCTCCACCTATGACTATGCAGAGCCCGGCTTCATCCTGATCGACAAGGTCAACCAGATGAACAACAACTGGTTCTGTGAAGAGATCCGCGCCACCAACCCCTGTGGTGAGCAGCCGTTGCCACCTTACGGTGCCTGTCTGCTGGGGTCGGTCAATCTGACCAAGTTTGTGCGCGATCCATTTACCGATGCGGCTGCGTTCGATTGGCAGGCATTTCGCAAGGTAGTCGCCATTTTTACCCGTATGCTCGACAACGTGGTGGAAATCAACCAGTTGCCGCTGACCAAGCAGCGCGAGGAGATTATCAACAAGCGTCGTCACGGCATGGGCTTCCTGGGTCTGGGTTCAACCCTCACCATGCTCCAGATCAAGTACGGCTCTGCCGCGTCCGTCGCCTTTACCGAGCAGGTATCCCAGGAGCTGGCGATGACCGGCTGGCAGGAATCCCTTCGTCTGGCCAAGGAGAAGGGCCCGGCCCCCATCATGGATCAGGAGTTCGAGGTGACGGGCAAGATGCTGCGTCTACGCCCGGAAATGGCGGCTGATGGCATCAAGGTGGGCGACATGGTGAAGGGCAAGGTGCTGCATGCGGGTTATAGCCGCTATATGCAGCAGGTTGCCGAAGTGGATCCTGCGCTGGTCGCCGAGCTGGCGGAAGTGGGTGGACGTTTCACTCACCACAGCAGTATCGCACCCACCGGCACCATCTCGCTGTCTCTGGCCAACAACGCCAGCAACGGCATCGAGCCGAGCTTTGCCCACCACTACAGCCGCAACGTCATCAAGCCGGGCAAGAAGAGCAAGGAGAGCGTGGACGTCTACTCCTTCGAGCTGCTGGCCTATCGCGAGTTGGTGAATCCGGCCGCCATGCCCTATGCCGATGATGAGGCGAGCCGTCTGCCGGACTATTTCATTACTGCGGATGACATCACCCCGGAGCAGCATGTGGACATTCAGGCGGCGGCCCAGCGCTGGATCGACTCCTCCATCTCCAAGACTGCCAACGTGCCGACTGATTTCCCGTTCGAGCAGTTCAAGGACATCTACATGTATGCCTCGGACTCTGGTCTCAAGGGCTGCACCACCTTCCGCTTCAATCCGGAAGCCTTCCAGGGCGTGCTGGTGAAGGAGAAGGATCTGGAGAACACCCTGTACGATTTCACCCTGGAGGATGGCTCCGTCATCTCCGTCAAGGGGAACGAAGAGATCGAATACGATGGTGAGCTGCACACTGCCGCCAACCTCTACGACGCCTTGAAAGAAGGCTATTACGGTAAATTCTGAGAACGACATTATGGTCAAGAAGATCGACAAGAAAATCGTCGCCTACAAGGTGCGTACCAAGGATGAGCCGCAAGAAGATCTCTCTGCGCAGGATGACGTAGTGCACATGCACGAAACCGTGCTGCGCCCGGAGCGGCTGATGGGTACCACCTACAAGTTGAAGACGCCGGAGCATGTCTCCGAGCACTCGCTGTTCATCACCATCAACGACATCATTCTCAACGAGGGCACGGTTCACGAAACTCGCCGTCCGTTCGAGATTTTCATCAACTCCAAGAGCCTGGAGCACTACCAGTGGATCGTGGCGCTGACCCGCATCATCTCGGCGGTATTCCGCAAAGGGGGGGATGTCACCTTCCTGGTGGAGGAGCTGCGCTCGGTGTTTGATCCCAAAGGTGGCTACTGGAACAAGGGCAAGTACGTTCCATCGCTGATCGCCGAAATTGGCAACGTGATCGAGAGCCATCTCACCGAGATCGGCATGCTCAAGGCAACCGGACTGGACGAGCATCAGCAGGCGTTTCTGGCCGAGAAGCAGGCCGAGTTGAAGGCGGCTCAGGAGGCTGAAGAGCAACAGACTAGCAGTGGTTTCCCGGCCAATGCCGCGCTCTGCTACAAGTGCCACACCAAGGCGTTGGTGCTGAAGGATGGCTGCATGACCTGCCTCAACTGTGGCGACTCCAAGTGCGGCTGACAAACATGCCCAAGTAGTTGAACGATAGAAAACAGACCGGCCACAGTGCCGGTCTTTTTATTGCTGTTTTTATGCGCAATCAAATCAGGCGGCCAAGTGATTTGTTGCGCGATAGTAAAATCGGGCGTAGCGTTGAGGGTAATAAAACTGTCACGGCCGTGTGGTTTCAATGACATCTGAGATTCACACACGTGGCCCTTCAGTGCCAAGGAGGATGCTTATGGACAATACGGACCGAAAGCTGTTTATCCTGGATACCAACGTTCTGCTTCACGAACCCCTCGCTATCTACTCCTTCAAAGAGCACGACGTGCTCATCCCCATGACGGTGCTGGAAGAGCTCGATAACATCAAGGATCGCAACAAGGATGTCAGCCGCGACGCGCGGGTGGCCATTCGTGCGCTGGAAGATGTGTTCCGCGATGCAACCCCGGATCAGATCACCCAGGGCGTTCCACTGGCTGGCGAAGCGAGCGGCAATATCTGCATCTTCAGCGATCACCATCTGCCGCAGGATGCCGAGGTCTTTACCGATAAGGAGGCCGACAATCGTATCATCAACGCGGCCCTCTATCTGCAAAAGCATGAGTTGAAGCGTCAGGTGGTGCTGGTCACCAAAGACATCAACATGCGCCTCAAGGCCAAGGGGGCCGGGCTTGCTCACGTTGAAGATTACCGTAGCGACCAGTTGATCGACGATATCCGCCTGCTGGCCAAAGGCTTTCAGGTTGTGCCTGGCAGCTTCTGGGAGCGGGTTGGCGAGTGCGAGAGCGAGACCCATGGCCGCGACACCATCCATGTGATCGATGCCAATCTGCTGGAAGGGGTTCACGTAAACCAGTATCTGGTGGATGAAGAGAATTTCTTCGCCGCCCGGGTGCTCAGTCACGATGGCAACAAGATCCGCATCAAGGATCTGGGCCGTGAGCGGCTGATGTCCCGCAAGGCGTGGGGTGTGCATCCCAAGAATGTCTATCAGGGGATGGCGCTGGATGCACTGCTCGATCCGCACATCGATCTGGTGATCCTGACCGGCCCGGCCGGTTGCGGCAAGACCTTGCTGGCGATGGCTGCAGCGCTGGAGCTGGTGATTGAGAAGGGCATTTACGAGAAGGTGATCGTCACCCGGAATACCCCGGAAATTGCCGAAAGCATCGGCTTCCTGCCCGGCACCGAAGAGGAGAAGATGATGCCCTGGTTGGCGGCGGTGACCGACACCCTGGAGGTGCTGCACAAGCAGGACGAGAACATGAGCGGCTCGCTCAGCTACATCATGGAGAAGGCCAATATCCAGTTCAAATCCGTCAACTTTATGCGTGGGCGCAGCATCCAGAACACCTTCGTACTGCTGGATGAGTGCCAGAACCTGACCGCTTCCCAGATCAAGACCATCATCACCCGTTGCGGCGAGGGCACCAAGATCGTCTGCTCCGGTAACCTGGCCCAGATCGACTCCAACTACCTGAGTCCGGTGACCTCGGGTCTCACCTACATCGTCGAGCGTTTCAAGGATTTTGACGGCAGTGCCAACATCTTCCTTAATGGCGTCGTTCGCAGCCGACTGGCTTCGTTCGCCGAGGAAAATCTCTGATTTAGCTGACTATCTTCATATGAAAAAGGGAAGCCACTTGGCTTCCCTTTTTGATCATGGCGCAGTCTTTATTCCCAAGGGCTATTGGCCAAGATAGCGCAGCAGCCCCGGGTGGTTGCTGTTTTGCAGAATATCCGGCGTGCCTTGCAGGGCGATGCGTCCCTCGTCGACAAAGAGCACCTGATCGGCAATCAGCTGGGCATCCTCCGGATTGTGGGAGACCATCAGTACGGTAATGCCCTGTTCGCAGGCGAGGCGCGCCACTTCGGCCAGCATCTCGCGGCGCAAGGCGGGATCGAGGGCAGAGAAGGGCTCATCCAGCAGCAGCAGCGGCTTGCCGCGCACCAGCGCACGGGCCAGCCCGACCCGCTGCTGCTGGCCGCCGGAGAGCTGTTCAGGCAGGCGGCTTAGCATCTCGCCAAGACCGACCCGCCCTGCTGCATCGATCACCTGTGCCCGTTGGGCGGCACTGAGGCGCAGACCCGGGTGCAAGCCGATGGCGATATTGTCGAACACCGACAGGTGGAGGAACAGGTTGTGATCCTGAAACAGGGTGGTGACCGGTCGCTCGGCCGGGCCCAGCGGCAGCAGATCTTCGCCATCGAAGCTGAGGCAGCCTGACTCCACCGGCACGAAACCGGCGATCATCCCGAGCAGGGTCGACTTGCCAGCGCCGCTTGGGCCGATCAGTGCGGTGATCTCCCCTTTGGGCAGGGCTGCGCTGAAGCTGACGCGCCAGTCGGGGTAGCTGGTCACCAGCGTATCAATGTTCAGCATGTTTTCCTCCAAGCCCCCGTTCCACCAGCCAGAACAGGGAGAAGCAGAGTGTCAGCAGCAGCAGGGCGGTGGCGGCCGCGTCGGTCAGCCGGTAGCTGCCGAGCTGTTGATAGAGCAGCCAGGGCAGGGTGGTAAGCTCCTGACTGCCAAACATGGCGATGGCGCCGAGATCCCCCAGCGAGAGGATCATCGACAGCGCCATCGCCAGTGCCAGCGGGCGGCGCAGCAGCGGCCACTCCACCAGTCGCAGGCGATGCAGGCCGCGTACCCCCAGACTGTCGGCCAGCCGGTCGTATTGGCGCACCACCAGCTGCATGGGGGCTGAGAGGGTGCGCAGCACATAGGGTAGCGCCATCAGGGCGTTGACCAGCACCACCAGCCAGGGGCCGAGGGCGAACACGTCGGCAAAGGGCATAAACAGGATGAAGAGACCGGTAGAGAGCACCACCGCCGGGATCATCAGGATCATCGAGCCGCTGGCCTCCCACAGGGCGGCAGCCCGTCGCTGGCGGGTGCGTACCTTGAGGTGACGGCTGGTGAGCAGCAGGCCGCTGCCAAGCAGGGTCGCCAGGGTGCCTGCCGCCAGCGCAATCAGCAGCGACTGGCCGCTTGCCTGCCACAGCTTGCTGGAGGTGAGCGCCGTCAGCAGGCCGGGGTGAAGGCCAGCCACCACGATGGCTAGCAGCGGCGGCAGAAAGATGGCGAGCCCGATGCAGAGCGAAAGCGCATCCACCACCGCCGTACCAGGCTGGTGGCGATCCGGCCGCAGGCAGGGGCTACGGGGAGTCACCCTGCTGGCCGGGGTGCTCTGCAGCTTGTGCTGCAGGGCGAGCAGGGCGGCGGTCAGGATGAGCTGCACCAGCGTCAGTCCGCCCGCGGTGGCGAGATCGAAGTCAAAGCGCAGGGCCTGATAGACGGCCACCTCCAGGGTGGTGGATTTGGGGCCGCCGCCCAGCGCCAGCACGGTAGTGAAGCTGGTGAAGCAGAGCATAAAGATGAGGCTGGCCAGCCCCGGCAATATGCCGCGGATCAGTGGCCACTCCAGCAGCCGGAAGATATGGGATGAGCGCATGCCGAGCTGGCTGGCGAGGCGCCAGCTCGATTCGGGGATGCTCTCTATGCTCTGCAGCATCAGCCGGGCCGCCAGTGGCATGTTGAAGAAAACGTGGGCCAGCAGGATGCCAAACAGACCGTAGAGATAGTTGCCGGGATCCAGCCCCAAGGTGCGAAGCACCTGCGGCAGCCACCCCTGTTTGCCGTGTACCGCTACTATGCCGAAGATGGCGATGATGACAGGTAGTACCAGCGAGAGACCAAACAGCTTGATCAGCAGGGTTCGGCCAATGAAACGGCGCCGCGCCAGCGCGCGGGCCACCGGAATGGCCAGCCCGAGACTGAGCAGGGTGGAGAGCAGTGCCTGCCAAAGGCTGAAGCCCAGCACATGGCGCAGATAAGGATCTGCGAGCAGGGTGCGGGGTGCCAGCGAACCGGCCTGCCACAGCAGGGCCGTCAGCGGCCCGAGGGATAACAGCAGGATCAACAGGGTGGCAGCACTGCCCGGCAACCACCAGAGGGGACGCGCCTGTGGTTTCAGATAACGGCTCACTGGGTGACGGCTTGCAGCCACTCGCGGATCCACCCTTTGCGATTGGTGGCCACCTCATCGCTGCTGAAGGCGAGCGGCTTGGCTACGGTGATCATCTGCTCGAAGCCCTTGGGCAGCGGCGTGTCGATAACGGGATACATCCAGTTGCCGGTCGGGATTTCCTGTTGGAAGGCGGGGCTCACCATAAATTGCAGGAACTGGTCAGCCAGCGTCTCCTGTTTGGCACTCTTCAGCTTGGCGGCCACTTCCACCTGACGGTAGTGCCCCTCTTCAAATGCCGCAGCCTGATACTGGGGCTTGTTCTCGGCAATCAGGTGATAGGCCGGAGAGGTGGTGTAGGAGAGCACCATGTCCGCTTCGCCATCGAGGAACATGCCATAAGCCTCTGACCACCCCTTGGTGACGGTGACCGTCTTTTTGGCAAGCTCGGCCCAGGCGGCAGGCGCCTTGTCGCCATAAACAGACTTCATCCACAGCATCAGCCCCTGCCCCGGGGTGGAGGTGCGAGGATCCTGATAGATCACTTTGAGGTCGGGGCGCTCCACCAGTTCTTTCAGGCTTTTGGGTGGCTGCTTGAGTTTGTCCTTGTCATAGACGAAGGCGAAGTAGCCGCAGTCGTAGGGGACGAAGGTGTCATCCTGCCAGCCACCCGGCACCTTGATGCCATCCAGCTTGGCGGGATGGGGGGCGAACAGGCCGCTCTGCTTGGCTTCGCTGATGAGGGCATCGTCGAGCCCCAGCACCAGATCAGCTTTGCTGTGGTTGCCCTCCAGCCGCAGCCGGTTGAGGATGGCGACCCCATCTTCGAGGGGAACCAGATTGAGGGTGCAGTCGCACTCTTTCTCGAAGGCTTGCTTGATCTTGGGCCCCGGGCCCCACTCGGCAGTGAAAGAGCTGTAGGTATAGACGGTGAGGGTGTCGGCGGCGAACACATTGGCCGACAGCAGGCCGGTGGCGACCAGCAGCAGGGTCTTCATGGATGGCACTCCCTATTACTTGTTAATAACGAGGTGCCAGCGGATGAGGGCGCAAAAAATGAGCGCCGTGCCTCAAATTCCTCCGCCAGCATTATCTGGATCAGGTTCACGGGTATAATCTCAGCGGTAAACCGCACCCCGTTTGAGAAACGAACCGCATTGTATTAACGTTCTTTTGGGTAGACCAGCACAATTGTGCAATACCCATGAGATGACGCCCACCCAACAGAGGATGTTCGCGTGCTTACCAATACCAAGGAAAGGCGTGCCTTTGCGCGCATGGTCATCAATGCTCCGGTCACCGTCTATCAGCAGCAGCTGGTGCTGGAGGGGATCTGCCGGGATCTCAGTGCCAACGGCATGGGGATTGCGGTCTCTGAACACCAGCTCGACATCAACCAACCTATCCGGGTCAGCCTTGCCACCCATAACAACCTGCTCCCCCCCTTCGAAGCACAGGCTCGTATTATCCGGGTGCTGGAGGAGGAGGACGGGTTACTGCTGGCGGTAGAATTTTTGCCTCAGAGTTAATCCTCTCTCCCCATCGGCAGAGGGAGGGGATTAGCCTTTCTCCTGAACCGGCTGGACACTCAACTGCTTGCTATCGACCAGCGTTTTGCTGGTCGATGCTATTTGGCCCGCAGGCAAGGTGGCGGGACCGGTAGGTTCGAGCAGCAGGTAGTTCTGCCCTTGCCAGTTGAGGGTCACATCCCCCGGCTTGGCGGGCAGGTCAACGGCCAGCAGGGCATGGCCGGGGACGAACACCATGGCCTGTTTCAGCTCCGGAAAGAGTTGGGCCAGCATGGCGGCCATCAGGGTTACCTTGCTGTCGCAATCCCCCCGGTTCTGCTCCAGCACCTGACGGGGCGGGAGAAAGCCCTTGCCCTGCCTTCCGTTCAGGCTATCGAGTTGCTGGTAGGGGATGCTCTGGATAAAGGTGAGCATATGGGCCACGGTCTTCTGGCGAGCTTCCGTTTCGGTGCTGCCCTGCTGCTTGAGTTGATCCGCCAGCGGAGCCAGCCCGCTGCGACTCTCCAGCGCGATGCGTACATGGTCCTGCTTCACCGCCAGCTGCCCGTCCGGGGTGTTGAAGTACTGGAAGTAGTGTTTGGTCAGCCACGCCTGCTCCTCTTTGCTCCGCTTGGACTGCAGAAAGGCCATCGCCTCGCGCGCCTTGTCCTGATTACGGCTTTTCAGATGCAGCTCCAGCGAGGGGCGAGCGAGGGTGAACTGCACCTCGGGGTAGTTCTGGCGCACCTCCCGCAGCAACACCTGCAATACCTCCTCCTGCATTCTGGCCGGGCGATAGGCGATAAGGGGCGGCAACTTGCCCTGTTCGAGTCGGTAGGTGAGCTGTTGGGATTTGCCTTCGCTATCCTGCCAGCCGACGCTGATCTGGCCGAGGCTGTTGTTGAAGCTGGTTTGGCTGGCCCCCGCAGGCAGGGCAAGCAGCAGGGCACAGAGCAGAGGAATTGCCGTCGGTCTCTTCATCATCCTTTCCTGTGGCACGGGCCAGTTCCGGTGGCCCAAAGTGGGAAGCGTAGCGGACAGTAAAACAGGGAACCGAAGCTCCCTGTTGATTCTACTCGTTTTTTTGCAACTGGCGCGTTAAATCCAGCTCGGCTGCTTCGCCTCAAAGGCGCTGATGGCGGCCTCGTGCTGCAGGGTCAGACCGATGGCATCCAAGCCGTTGAGCAGACAGTAACGGCGGAACTCATCTATCTCGAAACCGAAGCTGAGGCTACCTGCGCGCACCTGATTCGCTTCCAGATCTACCTCGATCTGGATGCCCGGTTTGGCGGCCACCAGCTGGAACAGGGCGTCGACCTCTTCCTCCTTCAGGCGCACCGGCACCATGCCATTGTTGATGGCGTTGCCGTAGAAAATGTCGGCAAAGCTCGGGGCTATGATGGTCTTGAAGCCGTAGTCGGCCAGCGCCCAGGGGGCGTGCTCGCGACTAGACCCGCAGCCGAAGTTCTCGCGGGCCAGCAGAATGCTGGCACCGGCAAATTGCGGCTGGTTCAGTACAAACTCGGGGTTTGGCTGCTGGCCGGCATCGTCCAGAAAGCGCCAGTCGTGGAACAGGTGCTTGCCAAAACCGATGCGGTTTACTTTTTGCAAAAACTGTTTGGGAATGATGGCGTCGGTGTCGACGTTGGCGCTGTCGAGGGGGACGACGATCCCTTTATGCTGTTTGAATCCTGTCATCGAAATGTCCTCTTACAGTGCGCGAATGTCGGCGAAGCGGCCGGTGACGGCGGCAGCGGCGGCCATGGCCGGGCTCACCAGATGGGTGCGGCCAGCGCGGCCCTGACGCCCTTCGAAGTTGCGGTTGCTGGTGGAGGCGCAGCGCTCCCCCGGTTGCAGCCGGTCGTTGTTCATCGCCAGACACATGGAGCAGCCGGGCAGGCGCCACTCAAAACCGGCCTCGATGAAGATCTTGTCCAGCCCCTCGGCTTCGGCTTGTGCCTTCACCTGTTCGGAGCCAGGCACCACCAGCGCCTGCACGCCAGCTGCCACCTTGCGACCGCGGGCGATGGCGGCGGCAGCGCGCAGATCCTCGATGCGGCTGTTGGTGCACGATCCGATAAACACCTTGTCGATGGCAACATCGGAGAGCTTCTGGCCCGGTTGCAAATCCATGTAGGCGAGCGCCTTGCGGGCGGACTGCTGCTCCATCAGATCGCTAAAGGATTCCGGCGCCGGAATAGGCTCATTGACGGCAATCACCTGACCCGGGTTGGTGCCCCAGGTGACCTGGGGGGCGATATCGGCGGCGTCCAGCACCACTTCGTCATCGAAACGGGCACCTTCATCGCTCTTGAGGCTCTGCCAGTAGGTAATGGCCTGTTCCAGCGCCTCGCCCTTGGGGGCAAACTCCTTGCCACGGATGTAGTCGATGGTGGTCTGGTCGGGGGCAATCATGCCCGCTTTGGCGCCGAGCTCGATGGCCATGTTGCAGACCGTCATCCGCCCTTCCATGGAGAGGCTTGCAATGGCCTCGCCAGCAAACTCCACCACGTAGCCGGTACCACCGGCATGGCCGACCTTGCCGATGATGGCCAGTACCACGTCTTTGGCGCTGATGCCTTCGGCCAGCTTGCCGTTGACCGAAATGCGCATGGTCCTGGCGCGGCCCTGTTTCAGGGTCTGGGTCGCCATCACATGCTCTACCTCGGAAGTGCCGATGCCGAAGGCCAGCGAGCCGAAGGCGCCGTGGGTGGCGGTGTGGGAGTCGCCGCAGACGATGGTGGTGCCGGGCAGGGTGATGCCGAGCTCGGGGCCCATCACATGGACGATCCCCTGATATTTGTGGTTGAGATCGTAGAGGCGAACCCCGAACTCCTTGCAGTTGTCCGCCAGCGTCTCCATCTGGATGCGGGCCATCTCGCCGGAGGCCGCGATGTCTTTGGTGGTGGTGGAGACGTTGTGATCCATGGTGGCCCAGGTCAGATCCGGGCGGCGCAGCTGGCGATTCATGGCGCGCAGGCCGTCAAATGCCTGCGGGCTGGTCACTTCATGTACCAGATGGCGGTCGATGTAGATGAGGGGCGTTTCACCTTCCACTTCCCGTACCACATGGGCGTCGAATACTTTCTGATAGAGGGTCTTGGCCATTGCTTCTCTCTTCCTTTGTTCTCTGTTATGCGGCTCAGATCCGGGCGGCGATCTGGCTACCCATCTCGGACGTGCTCTGCACCGAGTGGCGGGCGCTGGCCTGATGCAGGTCGGCGGTGAAGTAACCCTCGGCCAGGGTCTGGGCCACGGCCTGCTCAATGGCCTGGGCGGCAGCCTCCATCCCTAAGCTGTAGCGCAGCATCAGGGCGGCGGAGAGGATCTGGGCGATGGGGTTGGCGATCCCTTTGCCGGCGATATCGGGGGCCGAGCCGCCGGCCGGTTCGAACAGGCCGAAACCCGATTCGTTGAGGCTGGCAGAGGGGAGCAGTCCCATGGAACCGGTGATCATGGCGCACTCGTCGGAGAGAATGTCGCCGAACAGGTTGGAGCAGAGCAGCACATCGAACTGGGACGGATCCTTGATGAGCTGCATGGTGGCGTTATCGATATACATATGGTTCAGCGTCACGTCCGGATAGGACTTGGCGACTTGCGTCACCACCTCACGCCACAGGATGGAGGAGGCGAGCACGTTGGCCTTGTCGATGGAGGTGACTTTGCCACGGCGAACACGCGCCGACTCAAAGGCTATTTTGGCGATGCGCTCAATCTCGAAGCGGTGGTACACCTCGGTATCGAACGCCTTCTCGTTCGCTCCTTCTCCGTCACGTCCCTTGGGCTGGCCGAAGTAGATGCCGCCGGTCAGCTCGCGCACGCAGGCGATGTCAAAACCGCGATCGGAGATGTCGGCGCGCAGTGGGGAGAACTGTTCCAGACCGGTATAGATACGGGCCGGACGCAGGTTGCAGAACAGCTTGAAGTGGGCGCGCAGGGGCAGCAAGGCGCCACGCTCAGGCTGATCGTTGGGTGGCAGATGTTCCCATTTCGGGCCGCCCACCGAGCCGAACAGCACAGCATCGGATGCTTCGCAACCCGCGATGGTGCTTTGCGGCAGCGGGGTGCCGTGGTTGTCGATGGCAATGCCGCCCACGTCATGGCGCTCGTAGTCGAGGGCGAAGCCGAATTTGGCCTGCACCTTTTCCAGCACCTTGACGGCTTCGGCCATGACTTCCGGGCCGATGCCGTCCCCCGGCAATACTGCGATCCGATAACTGTTCATACTGTCTCCGTCTTGATTGTGTTATTGCGTTCCATCTGCTCGGCTACCTGATCGGCGCGCCAGATGCTGTTGATCACATGGAGCAGGGCGTGGGCCGAGGATTCGATGATGTCGGTAGCCAGTCCCATGCCGTGGAATTTGCGTCCTTTGTACTCGGCGACGATATCGACCTGACCGAGGGCATCTTCCCCTTCTCCCTTGCTCTTGAGGGCATATTTATCGATGCGGATCTCATAGCCGGTGATGCGGTTGATGCACTGGTAGACCGCATCCACCGGGCCGTTGCCGGTAGCCGCTTCGCAGATCAGATCCTGTCCTACCTTCAATTTGACCGAGGCGGTGGCCAGCACCGAGCTGCCGCTTTGTACCCCGAGATATTCCAGCTTGAAGTGCTCAGGCTCCTCGTGTATCTGGCTGAAGAAGGCCAGCGCTTCGAGGTCGTAGTCGAACACCTGCCCCTTCTTGTCTGCCAGGGTCAGGAACTTGCCGTAGAGGTGGTCGAGGTCGTAGCTGCTCTCGGCATAACCCATAGACTCCATCCGGTGCTTGATGACATGGCGGCCGGAGCGGGAGGTCATGTTGAGGTTGTTCTGGGTCAGACCAATGCTCTCGGGAGTGATGATTTCGTAGGTATTTTTCGCCTTGAGCACCCCATCCTGATGGATGCCGGAGCTGTGGGAGAAGGCGTTGGCCCCGACGATCGCCTTGTTGGGCTGCACCGGCATGTTGCAGAGCTGGCTGACCAGCGTGCTGGTGCGATGAATTTCGTTGTGACGGATATTGGTTTGCACCCCGAGCAGGTCGGCGCGGGTTTTGAGGATCATCGCCACCTCTTCCAGCGAGCAGTTGCCCGCCCGCTCGCCGATGCCATTGATGGTGCACTCGATCTGGCGGGCCCCCATCTGCACCGCGCCGATGGAGTTGGCCACCGAGAGCCCCAGATCGTCGTGGCAGTGGACCGAGATGATGGCCTTGTCGATATTGGGCACCCGGTTGAACAGGGTGTGGATGATGCCGGAGAACTCGGTCGGTACCGTGTAGCCCACGGTATCCGGGATATTGATGGTGCGGGCGCCCGCCTTGATGGCGGCCTCCACCATGCGGCAGAGATTATCGATCGGCGTGCGGCCTGCATCCTCGCAGGAGAACTCCACATCATCGGTGTAGCGCAGGGCGTGCTTGATGGCGCCGACCCCCATCTCCAGCACATCCTCAAAGCTCTTTTTCAGCTTGCTCTCCACATGGATGGAGGAGGTGGAGATAAAGGTGTGGATGCGAAACGCCTCGGCGACCCGCAAGGCTTCACCGGCGGCATCGATATCCTTGGGCAGGGCGCGGGCGAGGGCGCAGACCCGGCTGTTTTTGATGTGGCGGGCGATGGTCTGCACCGATTGAAAATCGCCGGGAGAGGAGACCGGGAAGCCCACCTCCATGACGTCGACACCGAGCCGCTCCAGTGCCTGGGCGATCTGCAGCTTCTCCTTGACTGTCAAACTGGCCGCCAGGGCCTGCTCACCATCACGCAAGGTGGTGTCGAATATGATGACCCGATCTGACATGTGACTTCCCTCTTCCTAAGTTCGGTAACGTGCATCCTGCGGCGGCATAAAAAAACCCGTGCAGGGTGCACGGGTTTTTGTAAATTCCGGCTATGCCTTAGCCCGGCTACAAGGATCCCGCGCGAGTTAACGCGATTAGGGAGATTAGTAGTAGCGGGGTGGCGATACGCATGACGTTGTTATTCCTTCCTGTCGATAACGCTTTTACCAATATCGAGATTTTTATGCTGTGTCAACACGGAAGGTCAGGGGCAATCTGCTGACGTATTTAATCGGATTGTAAAGGATTGCAAATTTCCTTGTCCCATATTCGGCCCATGACCGATTATCTGGTCATTCCTGCTGTGCTCTATTCTCTGCACAACCAGATCGACTTATCAGCATTGGCTGAATTATCTGAGGTGTTAAATGGAAAAACGTAGACCTGGTCGTCCGGTCGGACGTTCTGACATTCGTGACAAGTTGCTTGCTGCCGCCCGTGAGCGTTTTCTCAATACTCCCTATAGCAAGGTGACTACACGCGAAATCGCGGAGCTTGCTGGCTCCAATCTGGCAATGATCCACTACTACTTCGGCAGTAAAGAGGGTCTTTACAAAGCGGTGCTGGGCGATGTCGCCGAGCCCCTCGACCATGCCTGGCAAGATGAACACAGCAATCACAGCCTCAACGAGCTGCTCAACACCTACTATCAGGTGATGGCACCCAACAGCGAGCTGACCTCGGCCATCTCCAGCGCATTGTCGACCGAGAAGAGCCCGGGCCGGGATTTTGTGCTGAACCGCCTGCTGGAACGTCAGCTGCCGCAGTTCGATGCCCTGCTGGAAACCATGAAGTCCAACGGCGAGCTGGGTGACAACCTGGATCCCGACATGTTGAAGATCTCCTTCCTCAGCATGATGTGGCAGCCGTTCGTGATGAAAGATCTCTACGAGCAGGTGTTTGGCCTGAAAGTAGATGAGCACTTCATGGCCCGTCTGGCGGACCACAATTGCCGTCTGATGGAGACCGGCCTGCGCGGCAGCCACTGATTTTGCCGCAACATCGAGATTAAAAAGGGCCATTCGGCCCTTTTTTCATAAATCTGTTATCCCTTGTTCAACGTAACGTCATCCCGCTTTCTTACTCTGCAAGCAGAATTCAGGGAAGGAGGGGATATGAACAAGATCCAGCAATGGGACCTGCAGGTGTGCCGGGTCTGCCTGCTTCACGGCTACAACCGGCAGCAGGCGAGGGTGAGTCGTCTCATTTCCCGCACCGGCGATGGCCCGCTTTACGCCGTGCTGGCCGCCCTGCTCTGGTGGCAGGGGGAGGCAGAGCGGGAGCTGGTGCGACTGGCGCTGCTAGCCTTCGCCATCGAACTGCCCCTCTATCTGCTGCTGAAAAACAGCCTGAAACGGCAACGGCCGGTCGGCTTGCCGGTCTTTATCACCCCCTCCGATCGTTACAGCCTCCCCTCCGGCCACACCGCCGCCGCTTTTCTGATGGCTACCATACTGGCCACCGGCTTTCCGCTCTGGGCACCCCTGCTGTTTGGCTGGGCGGCGCTGGTGGGGGCATCCCGGTTGCTGCTCGGGGTGCACTACCTGAGCGATCTGGTGGCCGGTGCCCTGCTGGGGGGCGGTTGCGCCGTGCTGGCGCTCGGTTGGAGCCACTCATGAGGATACTGTTCGGGGTGCAAGGCACCGGCAACGGTCATATCAGTCGCAGTCGCACCCTGGCGCGGGCGCTGCGCACAACAGGGGTCGAGGTGGATTATCTCTTTAGCGGCCGCCCCGCCGACCGCTACTTCGACATGGAGGAGTTTGGCGCCTACCGCGCCTTTCCCGGCCTCACTTTTGTCAGTCACGAGGGGCGAGTTTCTCCGTGGCGCACCCTGCAAGCCGCCTCGCCGCTCACCTTCTGGCGGGATCTGCGGTCTCTCGATTGCAGCGAATACGATCTGGTGGTGAGCGATTTTGAGCCGCTAACCGCCCACGCCGCCCGCAGCTATGGCAAGCCGAGCCTCACCGTCAGCCATCAGGCCAGCTTCAACTGGCCCATCCCGCGCTGGGGGGAAGATGGAGTCAGCCGCCAGCTGATGCGCCACTTTGCCCCGGTGGATCAACCGCTCGGGCTGCACTGGTTTCACTTCGGTCACCCCTTGTTGCCGCCGGTGATCGACCCCATCGCCGCCGCGCCGGATAACGGCGAGATCCTGGTCTATCTGCCGTTCGAGCAGACCGAGGCGATCGCCGCCCTGTTGTCGCGCTTTGGTCAGCAGCGCTTCGTCTGCTTTCACCCCGCCATTCGCACCCCGAGCCAATGGCGCAACCTGCGCTTCGAGCCGCCATCGCGGCACGGATTTATCGCCGTGCTGGCCGGTTGTCGCGGCGTCATCTCCAACGCGGGTTTCGAGCTGGCTTCCGAGGCGCTCACCCTCGGCAAGAAGCTGCTGGTCAAACCCCTCGGCGGCCAGTTCGAGCAGCTGACCAATGGCAAGACGCTCGAGATGATGGGGCTGGCGACCCTGATGGATGTGCTCGATGCCAATCTGGTGCGTACCTGGCTCGACAGCGCCTCGCCAGGGGCAGTCTGTTACCCCGATGTAGCGGGGGAGCTGGCCCGCTGGCTGGCGGCGGGCGCTGACGAGAGCGTGGCCTCTCTGTCGCGGCGGCTCTGGGCGCGCACCCTGTTTCCGGAGGAGGTGAGTGATCGCCTGAGCGAGCTGGATGGGGGCGACTGTTTATCCAGTTGCTGGTTATCGCAAGTGAGCGTTGTTGACTAGACTGAAAGGCGATCCCACCAAGGAGAGGACGGAGCAAATGCGCTTTACCAATGAGAATGGCGAAACCATGACGCTGGCGGACAATCTGACCCTGCACGAGTTGCTCGATATGGGTGTCAGCATCTCGGTCAGTGAAGAGACAGATCCGGATCAGCAGATCTGGCTGGCTGAGCCGGATCAGGACAACTGAGTCATCATCCGGCATCAAGCCCACCGTTGAGCGGTGGGCTTTTTTTGTGGCTGTTTTTCCCCTCTGCGGAATGTTCCGCTGGCTATTCCCCGACTCCCTTCCCTTTTGTCTCATGGCCGCTGCGGCAAGTCATTGAATGTTAATAGCCGGTTGAAATGTATGACTGTTCTGGTCAGATAAAGCCGTGGACAAGCGTTATGAAGCGGGTTAAGTTGGTTTTTCACCCTATTTTCGGGTGAATGACGGAAAAATCCTTTTTTTCTACTGTCGACGGGGCTGAATTGGGCCGATCTGCATTCAGATAACAACAAGAAACGGATCGGGCCGTGCCGGGAAGTACGGCATCGTCGGCGGGATTCGCTAAACGGAGCAAAGCCTGGAGGGCTTTATCATGGAGATGTTATCAGGCGCCCAGATGGTGGTTAGAGCGCTGGAAGATCAGGGAGTTGAACACGTCTTCGGCTACCCTGGTGGCTCAGTGCTCGACATCTATGACGCTCTCTTCGAAAACGGCAAGATGGAGCATGTCTTGGTGCGGCACGAGCAAGCCGCGGTTCACATGGCTGACGGTTACGCCCGTTCCACCGGCAAGGTGGGGACAGTGCTGGTAACGTCAGGCCCGGGGGCGACCAACTGCATTACCGGTATTGCCACCGCCTATATGGATTCCATTCCGCTGGTGATCCTCTCCGGTCAGGTGCCGACCAGCATGATCGGTGAGGATGCGTTCCAGGAGACCGACATGATCGGTATCTCCCGCCCGGTGGTGAAGCACAGCTTCCTGTGCAAGAAGGCGAGCGATATTCCCGAGGCCATCAAGAAGGCCTACTACATTGCCGCCAGCGGCCGCCCGGGGCCGGTGGTGGTGGATCTGCCCAAAGATGTGCAGAATCCGAAAGAAAAATTCCCCTACCAGTATCCCGAGACGGTCTCCCTGCGCTCCTACAATCCGACCAAGTCGGGCCACAAGGGCCAGATCAAGCGGGCTGCCAAGCTGTTGGTGGATGCCCAGCGCCCGGTGATGTATGTGGGCGGCGGTGCCATCAACGCCAATGCGGATCATCTGGTGACCAAGCTGGCGGAGCTGCTGAACCTGCCGGTGACCACCACCCTGATGGGGCTGGGGGCTTTCTCCGGTGTCCATCCGCAATTTATCGGCATGCTGGGGATGCACGGTACCTTCGAAGCGAACAAGACCATGCACAACGCGGATCTCATCTTCGCCGTGGGTGCCCGCTTTGATGACCGCGTCACCAACAACGTAGCCAAGTTCTGCCCCAATGCGACCGTGGTCCATATCGATATCGACCCCACCTCCATCTCCAAGACAGTGCAGGCCCATGTGCCCATCGTCGGCTCGGTGGAGACCGTGCTGGAGCAGATGCTGGAAGTGATCCGCGAGTGTGGCTTCGATAACGACAAGGAGGCGCTGGCGGACTGGTGGAGCCAGATCAACCAGTGGCGCTCCCGTCACTGTCTGGCCTACGAAAAGTCGGCAACCCAGATCAAGCCGCAACAGGTGATCGAGACCCTCTACAAAGTGACTCAGGGTCAGGCGTTCGTCGCCTCCGACGTGGGCCAGCACCAGATGTTTGCCGCCCTCTACTACCCGTTTGCCAAACCGCGCCAGTGGATCAACTCAGGGGGCCTCGGCACCATGGGCTTTGGTATTCCGGCCGCCATGGGTGCCCAGTTTGCCAACCCGGATGCGGTGGTCTGCTGCGTTACCGGCGATGGCTCGGTACAGATGAACATTCAGGAGCTCTCTACCTGCATGCAGTACGGGGTGCCCATCAAGATCATCTCCATCAACAACCGTGCACTGGGCATGGTCAAGCAGTGGCAGAAGATGTTCTACGGCGGTCGTCACAGCCACTCCTACATGGAGTCCCTGCCGGATTTCGTCAAACTGGCGGAAGCCTATGGCCACGTTGGTATCGCGGTGAGCGATCCGGCCGAGCTGGAGAGCGCCATGGAGAAGGCCTTCGCCATGAAGGATCGGCTGGTGTTTATGGATATCTCGGTTGACCCGGATGAGCATGTCTATCCGATGCAGATCAAGTTTGGCGCCATGGACGAGATGTGGCTGAGCAAGACGGAGAGAACCTGACGATGGAACATATTATTTCGGTCGTGCTCAAGGAGCTCAAGTTTGGTTCCATCAAGGACGAGATGTGGCTGAGCAAGGCGGGGGAATTATCATGAGACACATCATTTCAGTACTGCTGGAGAACGAATCCGGCGCCCTGAGCCGCGTGGTGGGCCTCTTCTCCCAGCGTGGCTACAACATCGAGACCCTGACGGTGGCGCCGACCGAGGATCCCACCCTGTCGCGCATGACTATCGTCACCATGGGTGACGAGCGGGTACTGGAGCAGATCCAGAAGCAATTGCACAAGTTGGTGGACGTGCTCAAGGTATGCGACTTGAGCGAGGGTGAACACATCGAGCGGGAGATCGCGCTGGTCAAGGCACGCGCCGCCGGTGGTGCTCGCGACGAGCTGAAACGGCTGGCGGATATCTTCCGTGGTCAGATTGTCGACGTCACCCCCGAGCAGTACACGGTGCAGCTGGTGGGCACCAGCGAGAAGCTGGATGCCTTTATCAAGACGGCCGCCCAGACCAACGAGATCATCGAAGTGGTGCGCTCCGGCGTCTGCGGTATCTCGCGGGCGGACAAGGCACTGCGGCCCTGATGGCTGGCGGGGCTGCTGATGATGCGTCAGCTGCCGCAGAGTGAAAGAAAAGAGGGCTCTGCGGAGCCCTCTTTGTTTGGTCTTGCTTTACGAGGGTAGGGATGATGTTCGGTATTCATGATCTGGCACTGTTTATGGTCTCGGGGCTGTTGCTCAATATCATGCCGGGACCTGACTCCCTGCTGGTGATGCTGCGCAGTGGCTCGCAAGGTTGGCGTGCGGGTTCGGTCGCGACCCTTGGCATCGGTACCGGTGTCATGGTGCATGTGCTGGCGGCGGCGCTGGGTCTGTCGGCCCTGCTCAGTGCGTCGGCCGAGTTGTTTGCCCTTATCAAGCTGGCTGGTGCCATCTACCTCATTTATCTGGGGTTTTCCCTGCTGCGCCAGCAAGCCACGGGCTCAATGGAGAGAGGGGCCACCTTGCCTGCTCTCTCCTATGGCCAGATTTATCGGCAGGGAGTGTTGACCAATGTGCTCAACCCCAAGGTGGCGCTCTTTTTCCTCGCCTTCGTGCCCCAGTTCATCGCACCGGATGCCCCCGACAAGGCGCTCGCCTTTATCCTGCTCGGCTGCATCTTCAACCTGAACGGGATGATCTGGTGCCACTTTCTGGTCTTCAGCACGGCATACGCTCGCAACAAGGTTAAGTTGCCAGCCCGGATTGGCCGCTGGCTCAACCGCGGCATCGGCACCCTGTTTGTCGGGCTCGGGATCAAGCTCGCCAGCGACTAGCTCGCCGCTTTCTGACCTGGGGCAGATTATCGTGCTCCGTGCTGTGGTATGGTCGGCAGTCAGCTGCGGGGCCAGCCCCGCTCTCTCTTTTTCTGGTCAGCCCCACTGGCCGCAGCAGCGAGATCCCTTGCCCAGATGAACATCGCCCGGCTCAAGAACTTTACCGAGATCGTGAAGAACAACTTCAACATCTCGGCGACGGCGGAGAAGCTCTACACCTCCCAGCCCACCCTCAGCAAGCAGATGAAGATGCTGGAAGATGAGCTCGGGCTCGCCCTCTTTACCCGCAAGGGAAAGAATCTGGTCGGCTTGACCAGCGCAGGCGAGCAGGTGATGGAGTTGGCCAAGGGAGTAGTGGCGCAGGTGGAGCAGCTCAACCAGCTGTCGCTCGGGGAGCAACTGGCTACCAGCGGGGTGCTGCGTATCGCCACCACCCATACCCAGGCGCGCTACAAGTTGCCAGCGGTGATCACCGAGTTCAGCCGTCGCTACCCTGACGTGGCGATCCAGCTCCATCAGGGGGCGCCTGCCCAGCTGGCCCAGATGGTGCAAAGTGGCGATGTGGATATGGCGATCGCTACCGAATCTATGTATCTGTTCGATGAGCTGGCCGCCGTCCCTTGCCATCGTTGGGGCCGCAGCGTGGTGGTGCCCCACGGCCATCCGCTGATCGACTGCCAGCCGCTGTCGATGGCGGATCTGGCTCGCTATCCCCTCATCACCTACGTGTTCGGCTTTACCGGCCGTTCCAAGATGGACAAGGCTTTTGGTCGCCACGGTCTGTCGCCGAAAATCGTGCTGACTGCCACCGATACCGATGTGATCAAACATTATGTCCGTCTCGGGATGGGTGTCGGGGTGATCGCTAGCGTGGCGTTCGACGAGGGGGACAGGGCGGATCTGGTGAGCCTCAATATCGACCACCTGATCGCCTCAAGCGCCACCCACATCTGCCTGCGCAAACATGTCCATCTGCGCGACTACATGTACGACTTTATCCACCTCTACGCCCCCCATATCAACCGGGAGACGGTGCAACAGCACCTGATTAATCAGCCGCCTGCCGCCAATATGGCGGAGCTGCCGTGGCTCTAGCCGCGGGTTGTTTGCCGCGTACAGAGCAAACATGCAGAGATAAAAAAAAGAGAGGCAGTTGCCTCTCTTCTGGTTTTATCGGTATACGGGATTAAGCGCTGCGGGTCGCCAGATTGATAAAGAGCTGGGCACCGACCAGCAGGCAGTCGTCATCGAGGTAGTAGGGGTTTGCATGCAGGTAGTTGCAGATCCCCTTGGCCTGACAGCCGCTGCCGAGGAAGAACATGGCCCCCTTGCGGCCACGGCAGGCATTGACCATATAGCTGAAATCTTCGCTGCCGGTCATCGGCTGACCCTTGGCGTTGATCCCCTCGGAGGGCAACACGTCGGCGGCCGCTTGCAACAGGCGGGCACAGGCATCGGCGTGGTTCTCGACCGCCGGATACCCGGCATAGACCATCTTGGTCTTGAAGCCGCGCAGTTCGCTCTGGGCCACGATCTCCTTGAAGCTGTTCTTCAGGATCTGGTCGGTCTCGGCATCCATGGCGCGGATGGTACCGCGCGCCTGCACATGGTCGGCGATGGCGTTGGGGATGGTGCCGCCGTTGATCATGCCGCAGCCAAATACGGCCGGGCTGAACGGACTGGTGCGCTTGGCGACGATGTAGTCCATATCCTCGATGATTCGCACCGCTTCACGGATGGCATCCAGCCCCTTGTGGGGGGTGGAGCCGTGGGCTGAGATACCGTGCACATCCAGCGTCCAGGCGGAGCCCCAGGAGGACATGACACCGTGGTTGAACTTGATGGTACCGGTCTCCATAGCGCCGTCGTTATGGAGGGCATAGACCTCGTCCACCCCCTTCATGCAGCCCAGTTCGACCATCTTCTCGGCGCCCGGCACCCGCATATCCTCTTCCGCCATCTGGAAGATAAAGCGGACGTTGTATTGCAGGCGCGATCTGTTGGCGGCCAAAAACTTGGCGGCGGTCAGGGCGATCGCCATATGAGAGTCGTGGCCGCAGTTGTGGGCCATTCCCTCGTGGGTTGACTTGAACGCAACGTCGCTCATGTCGTGCATCTCGAGGCCATCCATGTCGGCACGGAAGGCGATGGTCGGCAGCACCGGGTCAACCACCAGATCCCCGTGGAAACCGGTGAAGCCCGGGTAGTCGGTGAGGCGATAGCCGAAGCTTGTCATCAGCTCGCGGCAGTAGGCCGAGGTCTTGAACTCGACGCCGGAGGCCTCCGGAATGGTGTGCAGGTGGTGGCGCACTTCCTGACTGAAGTCGCGCAGGGCCAGCAGAGCCGGTTCAATGTGGATGTTGTTCATCAGATGATCCCTTGCATGGTGAAGCCGAGCTGGGCGACCAGCGAGGCGCCAAAGAAGCAGCAGGTGGAGACGATCATGAAGATCAGGATCACTTTCCAGGACATCTTCTTCAGCTCTTCCAGCTGACCACCCACCGAGAGACCGGCAAAGGCCAGCAGCGGTACGCAGCAGGAGAGGAAGGAGATCTTGGCGACGGCATCGATAAAGAGGCCGCGCACCGGGGTCTCCGGCAGGCAGATGAGAATGCCGATGATGGTGGCATAGGCAAACGCTGGCAGGGAGGAGGGCAGGTAGCGCTTGGCAATCAGCGAAGCGAACACCACCAGTGACATGGCGATGAAGCTGTCACCCATCAGCCAGAGCGGGGTGCCGGTGGTCAGGGTCTGGGTAAACATGGCCAGCAGGATCGCCAGAAAGACGAAGCGCATATCCATTACGATGCTTTTCATGCTTTCTCTCCTTTAGAGGTCAGGGCATAGATTTTTTCAGCGAGTGGCAGACCCAGATAGGTGAGGGAAAGCGCACCAAGAGCGGAGGAGAGCAGGTTCGAGGCAGCCGCGATACTCAGCACCTGCTGGGCCAGCGCCTCATCGAGACCGTTGATCAGGGCACCGGAGGCGGCACTCAGCATGGAGCCTGAGCCCACGCCGGAACCGGCGGCCAGCGCCAGCGGGTGCAGACCGGTGAGCGGGGCGATACTGCCCAGCACGCTGAACCAGAGGGTGCCGATGACGGAGCCGCACAGGTAGATGGCCAGCACACCGATGTACTCCTGGGAGCCGGTGCCGAACTTGCCCTGAATTACCGCGACGGACGGCTCTCGACTGATGGAGGAGCAGGCCCCGATGGCGCGACGACCAAAGCCGAACTTCACCGCCAGCGGGATGGCGATCAGGATCGGCAGCAGGTTGCCAATCTCCTGCAGGAACAACGGCACGCCGACGCTCAGGATCATCTTCAGGTTGGGGATGATCATCCCCGCGTACTGGGTGCCCAGGATCAGCAGGCTGAAGCCCACCATCTTGCCGCAGAAGCCCTCCTCTTTCTCGGTGAAGAGCTGCTTCCAGCCGGGGATGCGATCCTTGATCGGCTTGGCGGAGACAGTCATGCCGATGATGACGGCAAAGAGCATCGGCAGGATCGGAATGATGGCGATGCCGATCTTGATCTCCTGCTTGCCTATCAGGTACTGGGTCACAAAGATCAGCATGGCGGTTGCCAATATGCTGACCATGACCGTCTTGAGGGTGCTGGTTTGCTGCATGGTGTGTTCTCTTGTTATTCGTGAGTGTTCCACTTTAAGTGGCATCGCCAACTTGACGGGCTGGCGGATGATGGGGGCATGATAGGGAGGGGCGCGGGGGAGGAATGTGACCTCCATCAAGTTGGCCATATGGCATTTTTTCATGGGGTATGCCCTTTAACCCTGTGGATATCAAGGGTTAAATATCGTTAACATAACGTCAGCATTCGCTGTCATTGAGGGGCAAGGAAGGCAGAAAAGAGGAATGGGGGGAGATGGATGGCACCGCCCCTCGGGACGGTACTTCTCATCAGGCCGGAGCTTTTAGCCTGGCACTGCGCAGCAGCAGGGGAAGCTGGTAGAGCACCAGGGCGCCGAGTACCAGTCCGGCTCCGGCCAGTTTGGCGCCGCCGAGGGGTTCGCTATAGAAGAGGGTGCTCAGGATCAGGGTCCAGACCGGTTCCAGCAGCATCATCAGGGCGGCGTGGGCGGTAGTCATCTTGCTCAATGCGTGGGTGAGCAGCCAGTAGCGTAATGTGGTGGCGATCAAGACGCTCGCCGCAAACCAGCCCCAGATGCCGTGGCTGACTCCAGCCTCGGGCCACTGTTCGGTCAGCAGGGAGAGCAGAGTGCCGAGCAGGCCGGTCATCGCCAGCTGGATGCAGGTGAGCCAGGTGGGGGCAATGGATTGGGCAAAGTGGCGATGGACGGCGAGCTGGATGCCGAGAGTGGTGGCCGCAGCCAGAAACCAGAACAGCGAGAGCGATACGCCTGTCTGTTCGGGGTGATCTCCACCCCAATGGGTGCTGCTGGAGAGCAGCAACAGACCCGCGATGGCGATGGGCAGGGTGAGCCAGTAGTGGCGGCCGGGTTTGGCACGAAAGGCTCCCCAGGCGGCCAGTGGGGCCATCAGGGTCGCGACGCTCATGATAAAGGCGCCGCTGCCCAGCGCATCGCTCTGGCTGATGGCGGTGACCCACAGCAGCAGGCTGGCGCCGAGCAATGTGCCGCAGCCGGCGGCGCGCACCAGTTGGGCGCGGGTCGGTGGCGGTTCACGCAGCCAGGCGAGTGGTAACAGCAACAGGGCGGCCAGCAGGAAGCGGCTGCCGATAAAGGCGGCAGGCGGCAGTTCGCGGATCGCCTCTTTCGAGAAGAGCCAGCCAGCGGCGGCCAGCAGGGTGACCAGTACCATCAGCAGCAGGGGAGTGCGGTTCATCGGGGTCGTCGTGGTGAAATGGAGGGGGAGAGCATAAAGGAAAGGCGCCAGGTATTGCTACCTGGCGCCTTTCGCATCTGCCTTGAACCGCCGTCGCGGCTCGCGGCCAGCAATCAGTTCATGCCGTAACGCTTGAGCTTCTTGCGCAGGGTGCCACGGTTGATACCCATCATCACGGCAGCGCGAGTCTGGTTACCACGGGTGTACTGCATGATCACGTCCAGCATCGGCGCTTCGACTTCGGAGAGAACCATATCGTACAGATCAATCACTTCCTGACCGTTCAACTGGGCCAGGTAGTTACGCAGGGCCTGTTGCACAGAGTCACGCAGGGGGCGCTGGGTCGGCTCGGCAGCGTGATTGTGAGTAGTTGTTACCAATGCATCAGAAGTCAGGGTTTGTTCGAACATATTCGGTCGGCTCTTTAGTTATCTTGTTAACCTAATCCATCGAAATACGCTTCGAGTGCCTCTAGTTGTGCGTCTGCACAATCCAGGGCATTGAAGTGCTTACGGAATTCTCGGCCCGTCTCTTCTTCATCCAGATACCAGCCCACGTGTTTACGGGCTATGCGCGCTCCCAGATATGCACCATAAAACCGGTGCAGGTTGGTTACATGCTCGTTCATCAGGGTGCGAACCTCTTCCCTCTCGGGAGGCGGCAGCTTGGTGCCCGTCTCAAGAAAATGACGGATTTCCCGGAAAATCCAGGGTCGTCCTTGCGCAGCTCGGCCGATCATCACGGCGTCAACACCGGTATAGTCGAGGACATACCGGGCTTTCTCCGGGCTGTTGATGTCACCATTGGCGACAACAGGAATCGATACGGCCTGCTTAATCGCCCTGATCGTGTCGTACTCCGCTTCGCCCCTGTAGAGGCAGGCACGGGTACGACCATGCACGGCAAGGGCCGCGATACCGCAATCTTCGGCGATTCGGGCGATCTCCACGCCATTGCGGTTATCCGGATCCCATCCTGTGCGGATCTTCAAGGTGACAGGCACCTCTACTGCATCAACCACGGCCCGGCAAATTGCTTTGACCTGATCGGGGGCACGCAGCAGGGCAGAACCTGCCAACTTCTTATTCACTTTTTTTGCCGGACATCCCATGTTGATGTCGACGATCTGTGCGCCCTGCTCCACGTTGTAGCGGGCAGCAAACGCCATCATCTCGGGATCGGCTCCGGCAATCTGGACCGATCGCAATCCGCCTTCTGCAGAGTGATCCATCCTCATCCGGGTTTTCTGGGTATCCCAGACATCCGGGTTGGCCAGCAGCATCTCGGAAACGGCCATGCCAGCCCCCAATCGCAAACAAAGTTCACGGAATGGTCGGTCAGTTACACCGGCCATGGGAGCCACAATCAAGGGAGTTTCAAGCGTGTGGGGACCTATCTGCATTCCACGGTTACCATCGGCTTAGGGCGGCGTATATTACGCATTTTTTAGGCAGGAGAAAAGGTTAGTATTTGAGCGTCAGCCATTTTTTTCTGAAAAAAACGTCGCGCCAAGGCTTGCAAATTCTGGAGTTGTTGAAAAACGGCCAGATTGCCCGAGACGGAGCGCTGTACCATTCGGGTCGTGCGCCGGCATAATTGTCAGTCCACTTGCCGGCCTGCTTTGCGTTATGATAGCGGGCTTAAGTCGAGCAAATGCTCCACACATTTATGCAACAAAGCGGATTGGGGATCTATGACGTCAAGGTTCATTAAATCACTCTGGCCGTGTCTGATGGGAGCCGTGCTGGGGTCGGCGCAGGCGCAGACCATCAGTTTCGGCGAAGCCTGGAGCCGGGTCATCCAGCAAGATGAGGGGCTGGCTGCCGAGCAGGCCGGGGTCGATCGGGCCAAGCAGCTGCGCGAGGCAGCCAAAGACATGTATCTGCCCAAGGTGGATCTGGGGGCTAGCTATACCCACCTCGATCAGCCGGTGGAACTGGACATGATGGATCTCAACCCCATCGCCAACCATCCGGAGCTTGGCAAGGTACTGGCGCCACTCATGCAGAAGTTCCACCTCAGCCCGGATGATTTCGTCACCCCGCTGACCAAACAGAATGTGGTAACCAGCTCGGTCAAGATGCTCTGGCCGCTCTTTACCGGTGGTCGCATCGATGCGGCGCAGGATATCCGCCAGGCACAGGTGAGCGAGGCGCAACAGTTGCTGGTGCTCAAGCAACAAGCTACTTTCGAGAGCCTCTCCCAGACCTATTTCGGCGTGGTGTTGGCCGCTCAGGTAGTGCAGACCAAGCAGGAGATCGAAGAGGGACTCGCCCACCATCTGGATCACGCCAAGAAGCTGGAAGCCCAGGGCCAGATCGCCAGAGTGGAGCGTCTCTCCGCCCAGTCGGCCTATGATCGGGCCCGCATCGATACCCAGAAGTCGCGCCGTGGCCTCGAGATCGCCGAGCTGGCCCTCGGCCACATGCTCAAGCTGCCCAGCGCCGAGCCCGGCAGCGGCTTGTTCGTCAATGAGGAGCTGCCGCGCCTAGATGGGCTGGTGAGCCAGACCCTGGAAGTGCACCCCGGCCTCAAGTTGCTCAGCGCCAAGAAAGAGCAGGCCAAGGGGATGATCCGGATGGAGAAGGGCAAATATGCCCCCGAGGTGTTCCTGTTCGGCAACTACAACCTCTATGAAGATGACTCGCTGGCCTCCAAGACCGCGCCGGACTGGCTGGTGGGGGTGGGGGTCAGCATGCCGCTGGTGAGCCGCGATGGTCGCTCCGAGACGGTGCAGGCTGCCAAGAGTGCCGAGCTGCAAGTCAATCTGCTGCAAGCCAAGACCCGTCAGGATCTGGAGTTGCTGGTGGAGAAGACCTGGCGCGAAGCGGCGCAGGGGCTGGAGGAGTATCAATCCCTCTCGTCTACCCAGGCGCTGGCAGAGGAGAACGTGCTGCTGCGTGACAAGGCCTTCGGTCAGGGGCTCTCTACGTCACTCGATGTGGTGGATGCCCAGAACCAGCTGGCGGGGGTCAAGACCCAGCGCGCGGCTGCGGCTTATCAATATGTGGTGTCGCTGGCTCGCCTGCTGGCCCTCTCCGGCCAGATGAACAGTTTCAATCAATATCAGCACGGTCAGGTGATCGAGGTGAACTCATGATCGCACTCCAGTCCGTTCCTTTTTCTATCTCTGTTTCGACCGCCAAGGGTCGCCCGTTTGTCGAGGTGAAGTGATGAGCCATCCCCCCATCAAAAAGAAGATGAGCCAGGGTAAACCGCTGTTGTTGCCGCTGGCGCTGGTGATCCTGGTGGTCTGGCTCGGCTGGCGCTTCTGGCTCGCTTATCAGCCGGAGCCGGTGCATCTGCAAGGGCAGATTGAAGCGCAGCAATATTCGGTCTCCTCAAAGGTGCCGGGTCGCATCGACGAGGTGCTGGTGAAAAAGGGCGATCAGCTGACCAAGGAGCAACTGGTCTTTACCCTGGCGAGCCCCGAGATTGAAGCCAAGCTGAGCCAGGCCAAGGCGGGTGAGGCCGCAGCGGGTGCGCTGGCGCAAGAGGCGGAGAAGGGGGCCCGTGCCCAACAGATCGCCGCTGCCAAGGATCAGTGGCAAAAAGCCAAGGCCGCCGCAGCCCTGCGTGGCAAGACTTATGAGCGGGTGGCCAGCCTGCACCGCGACGGCGTGATGCCGCTGCAAAAACGCGATGAGGCCTGGACTGCCTGGCAAGCCGCCCGCTACAGCGAAGGGATGGCGTGGCAGCAGTACCAGATGGCGCTGGAGGGGGCGCGGGAAGAGACCAAGATCGCCGCCCGCGAGAAGGCTAAGATGGCGGCTGGTTCCGTTGCCGAGGTGGAGGCTTATCTGGCCGATACCCGCATCACCAGCCCCCACAATGGTGAAGTGAGTCAGGTGTTGCTGCGCAGCGGCGAGCTGGCGCCACAAGGCTTCCCCGTAGTGACTCTGCTCGACATGAGCGATGCCTGGGCCCAGTTCCACGTGCGCGAAGATCTGCTACCCCGCTTCCCGGTCGGTACCGAGTTCGATGCCCGCATTCCGGGCCTTGGCGATCAGATGGTGCGCTTCAAGGTGACTCATGTGGCCGTGATGGGTGATTTCGCCACCTGGCGTGCCACCGATACCCGTCAGGGCTTCGACATGAAGAGCTTCCAGGTGGAGGCTCGCCCGCTGCAACCGGTCGAAGGGCTGCGGGTTGGCATGAGCGTGCTGGTTGAACTCTGATGGGACGTGAATTTCGGCTGCTGTGGCAGGACCCGTTCAGCCGTGCCCTGATGAGCTGGGTGCCGCTGCTGCTGATGGGGATCCTCTGCTGGATCTTCTCGGCAGGGCTGGCCCGCGACCTCAAGGTGGGGCTGGTGGATCTCGACCACAGCATGCTCTCGCGCCAACTCGCCTTCTCGCTGGATGGCTCGGCCGGGCTCAAGGTCGCGCAACAGTTTGATTCCATCGATGCCGGAGCCCACGCCCTGCGCGGTGGCGACATCTATGCGCTGGTGGTGATCCCCAACCATCTGGAACGGGATGCCCGTCAGGGCACCCAGCCGCAGGTGACGGTGTTCAACAATGGCCAGTTCATCCTGATCGCCAAGCTGGTCAACTCGGCGCTGGCGCAGGTGGTAGGCACTCTCAATGGTCAGGTGGGCGTGCTGGAGGCGATGGCTGACGGCAAGGCGCAGCCCGGCGCACTCGGACAGTCGGTGCCTATCAGCAGTCAGGTGACTGCGCTCTACAACCTCAACTCCAGCTACGCCCAGTTTCTGCTGAGCGCTATTCTGCCCGCGGTGTGGCAGATCCTGGTGGTGTTATTCGGACTCAATGCGCTGGCCCGTACCGATCGGCTGGGGCTGGACTGGACCACCCGCGGTGTCTGGTTCGGCCTGTGGCGTACCCTGCTGCCCCATGTGCTGATTGGCTGGGGTTGGGGGATTGTCTGGACGCTGCTGCTGTTTAAAGGTTTCTCCTATCCCATGCACGGCAGCTGGTTGGTGCTGATCGTTGGCCTGGGGCTTGCCTCGGCGGCCTGCGTCACCATGGGGGCCTTCTTTTACGGCATCATCCGGGATCCGGCCCGTGCCCTGTCGCTGGCTGGGGCTTACACGGCGCCTGGTTTCGCCTTTATGGGGGTCACCTTTCCGGTGAGCGCCATGGGGGAATTTGCCCGCTTCTGGCGCAGCCTGTTGCCGGTCTCCCACTATGTGGAGCTGCAAATTGGTCAGAGCAACTACGATCTGCCTCTCGCATCGGCGCTGCCGCAACTGGGGGCGTTGCTGTTGTTCCTGCTCCCCCTGCTGCTGGCGGTGCGCCGTTACAAGCCACAGGCTGAGCTTGCCCGTCAATCAGCTTCTGCCGTAGTGGCCGTCGCCGAGAAGGAGCCCGAGTGATGCTGGGATTTGTCGATCTGTTGCGCCTAGAGCTGCGCACCCTGCTGGCGGATCGCGCCATCATGCTCACCCTGTTTGGCGGGGTAATCTTCTACTCGTTTCTCTATCCCCAGCCCTATCTGCATCAGCTGCCGCGGGAAGAGGCGGTGGTGGTGGTCAACGAGGATGGCAGTCAGTTGTCCCGTCAGCTGGAGTTTATGGCCGATGCCACGCCGCAGGTGAAGCTGGTTGCGCGGGCCAATTCGCTGGCCGAGGCGCGCCAGCTGATGATGGCCGGGGAGGCGAGCGGGATCCTGCATATCCCCAACCACTTCTATCGGGATCTGATGCTGGGCAAGAGCGTCACCCTGAGCTATGCCGGTGATGCCTCCTACTTTCTGGTCTACGGCACCATTGCCGAAGGACTGGCGCAGGCCGGTGGCACTCTCGCCGCGCAGGTGAAGGTGGCGCGGCTGCTGAGCCACGGCGAGGCGCTGCCACAAGCGGCCATGGGTTGGAATGCGGTGGCCCTCAACGTGGTGCCGGTGTTCAACCCCACCATGGGCTACGTCAACTACGTGGTGCCGGCGGTGTTTGTGCTGATCCTCCATCAGGTGTTGCTGATGGGGGCGGGGATCCTGGGGGCGACCCAGAACCAGCGCAGTTGCCGCGGCGAGCATGGTTACTGGCAAAGCGCGCCGGTGTTGTCGCTGCTGCTGGCCAGAACCCTGGTGCTGGCGGGGTTGTTCCTGCTGCCGGTGAGCTACTTCCTCGGCTTCTGCTTCGATCACTACAATATCGCTCGTCATGCAGATCCGGTGCAGCTTTGGCTTTTTGCCCTGCCGTTCCTGCTGGCGACCTGCTGGTTTGGCGTGGTGCTCGGCGCGATATTTACCCGGCGGGATCTGCCCACTCAGGTGGTGCTGATCTCCTCCCTGCCGCTGGTCTTTCTGGCGGGCTTTATCTGGCCGCTCGAGCTGATCCCGGCACCCCTCAACTGGCTGGCTCAGTGGGTGCCCACTATCTCGGCCATCGAGGGGTTTCTGCGCCTCAACCAGATGGGAGCTGGCTTTGAACAGGTTTCCCGCTACTGGTGGCAGTTGTGGGGATTGGCCCTGCTCTACGGCGCGCTGGCCTGCCTGCTGCTGCGTTGGCGGCAGCAGTCGCTGCCAGTTGCTCGCCCGTCAGTCGTTCAGAGTGAAACGACCGCCGGTTAAGCGGGATGGTGCAAGCGCCCGTGAGATAGCGTGTGCGGTATAGCGAAAACGGTCAGCCCTTGGGCTGACCGTTTTGTTATGTGGTGGGGTTAAGCGGTTTTACTGCTTGTTTAGCCACGCTGGAGTTCGGGATCCCCGATGGCGTAGATCTGCCCCACCGCTGTCTCATCCGCCAGCAGGCGCAGCCCTTGGGCGGCTACATCGGCGCGGCGTACCAGTCCATGTACCTCCTTGCCCTGACTCAGTTCGGCACGGCCGGTGGCGTCGCCATCCTGAAGGCCCGCCGGGCGCAGAATGGTCCATGCGAGGGCGCTGGTCTGCAGCCAGCTCTCCGCTAGACTCTTGAGACGCACCTCGTGACCGAAGGCGGCGCGGGCCCGCTGCGGCAAATATTGCCAGCTGTCGCCGCAGCCGAGGGAGGTGACCAGCAGCAGCCGTTTCAGGCCTGCCTGCTCCATGGCATCGATCACATGGCGGTTGCCCTGATAGTCCACCGGCGCGGTCTGACGGAAGCTGCCGAGGGTAGAGACGACCTGTGCATCTTGCCCCGCACGGGCACATGTCTGCTGCACCGCAGCCGGATCCAGCGCATCCCCCTCGATCACCTCAACTCCCAGCGCAATCAGTTCCGTAGCCATCTCGGGGCTGCGCACCAGCGCAACGACCCGGTGACCCTGGCTCAGGGCGTGATGAGTAAAGGCGCGGCCCAGCCCGCGGCTGGCTCCGAAAATCAGTGTGGTTGGCATAGATGAGCTCCCTTGGTAAAAGGGGCTAGCCTAGTGGCTTGTTCTCCTGCTGTAAATGAGAGTTGTTTCTATTTGTGAGGCAGCAAGAAGGAGAAGGTGCGAGCCGCCAGCGACTCGCACCCGCTGAGAGGGGATCAGCCGTTGTAGTTGCCGATGCTGGGGCGACGGCTGGGGCCGCTCAGGTGGATATCCACCGGATTGAACGCCTTGATCGCCTCATAGCTGAAATCACCGATCGCCTGATGCAGGGTCTGGGGCGTGTGGTTGGTGATGATGATGACGCTCTTTGACAGGTTGCGACGACGGCGAAGCAGGTGGCCGAGGAAGCTGGACTGGCTCTCCGCCATTTTGGCGCGGTTGGCCGATACCTCGTCGATGATCAGCAGATCCACCTCTTCCAGCGCGCGGCGGTACTGGTTGCGCTCGTCCTGATCGGGGATCACGTTGAAGAACAGCCGATCGACGATGGAGGCCCACTGCTGGAAGATCACCGATTTCTGGTGACGGGCGATCAGCTCATGCGCAACCGCCCCCGCCAGGGTCGACTTGCCGGTGCCGTAGTCGCCGTAGATCAGCATGCAGCCGCCACCGCTCTTCTCCCAGTGCTCGAAGCCGCTGATAAAGTAACGGGCGGTTTCGATAGGGTATTGCAGCGCCGGATCTGTGGCATCCATTTTGTCGAATACCCAGTCAGGGTTGAGGTCGGCCTGGGCGATCAGCTTCTGGATCCGCTCCTGACGGGCCGCTTTCTGCAGCTCGCGCACCTCGGCGTTGGCCTTGGCGTCATACTCCTTGCGCAGAGTCTCGTAGTCATACTGGCCGCCGCCGGTCTCTTGCTGCAGGCGACGAATGCGCTCCAGCAGGCCACCTACATGGCGGCTCAATTCCGGGTCGTGAATACGGTGATCCTGCTTGGCCTTGGCGATCTTCTGGCGCTTGGCTTCGATCTCTTCCAGTTCCTGGCGCAGGGGATCTTGCGGGTCAGTCATGGAATGCTCCTTCTGCTCGGTCAGGGATGGGTAGACAAGGGGTTGATTCTGCCTGCAGGCGGGGGCCGCTATCAATCATTATCCGGCTCCTGCTGCGCTGCGGGTTCTTGCGTCTGCTGTTGGGCCAGTCGCTTGGCCTCTTCAATCATCTGTTGGGCCCGTTTGCTCGGGCCTGACTCTGCTGGGGTAGGGGTCACCTGCTGGTAGCCCTGTACCTCCATCGGTTTGCGACGGGTGTAGCGGCGGGTCTTGAGGGCGCGAATAAACTTGAGCATCCATTGATGCTGGGAGTCGAACACCTCGGGGCGCCCCAGCCAGTAGGCGATAAACTCCCCCAGATCCTCTTCGCTGTAGCTGGCATCGATCACCCCGCACAGACGGGCGAGGGCGGGCAGCTCTTCGTCCGGGCGCCATTGCAGATGCATCTGGAAGGGGCGCTCCGGCAGCGGGCTGCGCAATTTCTGGGTGAGCAGCGGCAACTGGAACGGGCACTGATGGTAGTGCTCACTCTCGGGCTGAGCCTCGACCTGCAGCAGGCCCGCCTCCATCAGTTCATCGAACAGTTCGGTGAGCTGGCGGGCGTTGACCTGAAACGAGAAGCCACAGGGATCGCCCGGGTCAACCACCGCCAGTGCGCGACCCAGCTCGGGATAGTTGAGCCGGGCCAGCTGATTTTCCAGCACCAGTCGGCGCAGCTGCAGGGTATAGAGACTGCGGGCCGGATGGGACAATCTGGGGTAGGAGAGGGCACTGTATTCGGCTGGAGTCATGGTCTTCTTTATGCGCTTGTGTGGCGGCCATTATCCCCTATGGCAGGGGCTTGCACAATTCGCATGGAGGTAGCGACATTGTGGGGAGAGGTTGTGCTGCTATGTGGTTGTTAATAGAGCAATCTGTCGCTCAGAACCTGACCAAGGTCTATTTTTGACGCATCGTTTCCGCGGATACCTCACTTTTGAACTAGTCTTAATACCTAAATAACCAATTGACTAATAAGAGCTTTATCAAGATGTTAAGAGCCGGGCTACGGATCCTGGTGGTGGAGGACGAAGCCGTTTTTCGCCACTCGCTAGTGAGTTACCTCGCACGGGACGGGGCAACGGTATTTCAGGCCGAAGACGGGATTGAGGGTCTGTCGGCCGCAGCTCTCTACCATCCCGATGTGGTGCTCTGCGATCTCAACATGCCCAATATGGATGGTCACGAAGTGATCGCCTGCCTCTCTGCGCGCTATCCCCATATTCCGGTTATCGTCATTTCGGCCCAGAGCACCATGGAGGCGGTCGCCAGCGCCTTGCGTGCCGGTGCGCGGGACTATCTGCTCAAACCCCTCGAGGATTACGCGCTGGTCGAGCGCAGTATCGAACAGTGTCTCAACGGCAGCGGCAACCGGGCGCAGCAACTGGAGCTGATGGATCACATCGACTATTTCAGTGCCCACGACAAGGCGGCTAGCCGTCTGCTGGCGGGGCTCAAGCCACCGGGCTTGCAGGAGTGGGGCCCCTGGCAGGTCACGTTCAAGGGGCTGGGGCAGTTGTTTATTCCTGATACCTTCAAGGTGGAAGACAAGCTGCTGGTGCTGGTGATGGAGCTGCCGATCATGGGTACGGATGCGGCATTTTGTGGTGCGCTGGTGCGATCCTTGATGAACGTCCCCTACCGCCAGTTTCAGCAGAACGAGAGCCATTTGCTGAGCCAGCCGCACCGGTTGCTCGACTACCTCAACCATCAGTTGATGGCGTCCGGGCTTCGCCACTCTTTTGCCATGGCGGCGTTGCTGTTTGATCAGCATGATGGGCTGGTGTTTGCCAACGCAGGGCTCACCTCTCCCCACTGGCTGATGCGCTCGGGTGGCTTGCCCCTTGGCTTGATGCGCAGCAGCCACTATGCCCTGCATAAACGCAGCTGGCATGAACCGTTCGCCCTGCAGTTTCGCAGCGACAGCGGCGGCTCGCTGGATGTGCAGGTTCGTCATCACTGACGCCACCTGATAACAGGCCAAAGCAAACAGAGCGCCCGATAGGCGCCCTGTTTGCTTTTTACAATCCTGACCGTTTAGACGGCGGCGGAGTGCAGTTTCTTATCTTGAGCTTGCGGCTCTTTGGCCGGGCCTTCGGCACCGTGCATCCAGTAAACCAGGCGGTTAGCCATGGTCAGCAGCAGCAGGGCGCTCAGCACCGCAGCCAGGGCGATGCCACCGAAAATGGCGATCGGGCCCGCTTCACCAACAATGGAGCCGATAAAGCCCGCAGCATAGTTGGCGATGGCGATAAAGCCCATCCAGGCACCCATCATCAGGGAAGCCAGACGCAGCGGAGCCAGTTTGGTCACCATGGAGAGGCCGATCGGGGAGAGGCAGAGCTCGCCCAGGGTGTGGAACAGGTATGCGCCAACCAGCCAGAACATGGAGGTCTTGATGGTGTTGTCACCACCTTGCTGCAGTACGGCACCGACCATGAACAGGAAACCAACGGCCAGGAACAGCAGACCCATGGCGAATTTCACCGGAGAGTTCGGCTCTTTCTTGCCGAGCTTGATCCAGATGGCCGCAACGACCGGCGCCAGAGTGATGATGAAGAAGGGGTTCAGGGACTGGAACCAGGCGGTCGGCACTTCGAAGCTGCCGATCATCCGGTCGGTATACTCCTGGGTGTAGAGGTTCATCAGGCCACCGGCCTGCTCGAAACCGGCCCAGAAGATGATGGTGAACAGACCCAACACCAGAATGACCTTGATGCGATCCACTTCCTGCTTGGTCAGCGGCGCTTTCTGCTCGCTGGTACGCAGTGCCGCAGCACGCTGGGCGGCAGTCACACGACCGATGTTGCCGAGGAAGCGCTGGGCCAGAGTCGCCTGGATCACCAGAGAGAGCAGCATACCGATACCGGCGCCGACGAAGGCAGCTTGCCAGCCGTAGGCGGTGGCAGCAGCACCACAGATCACGCCTGCCAGCAGGGAACCCAGGTTAATACCCATGTAGAAGATGGTGAAAGCACCATCACGGCGGTGATCGCCCTCTTCATAGAGGTCACCCACCATGGTGGAGATGTTCGGTTTGAACAGGCCGTTACCCACGATCAGCAGCGCGAGGCCCGCGTAGAACATGGTGTTGACCATATCCGGGAACATGGCGTGGGGCAGTGCCAGAGTGAACTGACCTGCGGCCATCAGCACGGCACCGATCAGGATGGCACGGCGTTGACCCAGGAAGGTGTCAGCCAGCCAGCCGCCGATCAGCGGAGTGATGTAAACCAGACCGGTATAGATACCGTAGAGTTTGAGGGCGTCTGCCTGACTCCAGCCCAGACCGCCATTGGCAGTCAGGTCGGTCAGATAGAGCACCAGCACGGCACGCATGCCGTAATAGGAGAATCTCTCCCACAGTTCGGTACTAAAGAGCAAAAAAAGCCCTTTAGGGTGACCTAAAAAGGTCCCTTTTGACGGGTTATTCATTGGAACTTCCACCTGTGTCTTATATTTTTTTGAGTTTTTTATGCAAGGGCGAGAAACACGCCTCAATCCTTATAGAACATGCGTGAATAAATTACAACATTATGATTTGCTGAGAGTTTATTTATTAATGATTGATTTTTTGTTGCGCGAATGAAAAAGGAGCATCATTTGATGCTCCTTGAATACCTCTATAAAGAACAGATTTATCAGCGATTACAACTGCTTGACGAACTGCTTCAGCCAGTCGATGAATTCACCGTTCAGCTCCTGATGGCGTACAGCATATTCCACATTGGCTTTCATATAGCCGAGCTTGCTGCCGCAATCGTGGCTCTTGCCCTTCATGAAGTAGGCGTTGACCTGCTCCTGCTCCATCAGCATGGCAATGGCATCGGTCAGCTGGATCTCGTCACCGGCGCCGGCCGGGGTCTTCTCCAGCAGTGGCCAGATATTGGAGGAGAGGACGTATCGACCCACCACCGCCAGATTGGAGGGGGCTTCGTCACGGGGCGGCTTCTCGACGATGGCCTTCATCGGCAGGGACATCCCCTCGCTCAGCGCTTCACCCTTGATGTCGGCGATGCCGTACTTGTCCACTTCGCTCTCGGGCACCGCTTCCACCATGATCTGGCTGATCTGGTTCTCTTCGAACATGTGCACCATCTCGGCCAGGTTGTCCTGCTTGAGGTTGCTGGCTACCTCGTCGATCAGCACATCCGGCAGCAGCACGGCGAAGGGGTTGTCACCGATCAGCGGACGGGCGCAGAGGACCGCATGACCCAGCCCTTTGGCTTCGCCCTGGCGGACGTGCATGATGGTGACGTCTTTCGGGCAGATCTGTTGCACCTCTTCCAGCAACTGGCGCTTGACCCGCTTCTCGAGGGTCGCTTCCAGCTCGAAGCTCTTGTCGAAGTGGTTTTCGATGGAGTTCTTGCTTGAGTGGGTGACCAGAATGATCTCCTTGATGCCGGCGGCGATGGCTTCGCGCACCACATACTGGATCAGCGGTTTGTCGACCACTGGCAGCATCTCTTTCGGGATTGCCTTGGTGGCTGGCAGCATACGGGTACCCAGACCTGCTACCGGGAGCACGGCCTTGCGAACAACAAGAGGAGTCTTTTTCATGGAAAACTATCCAGCGGGATTAAAGTGCGGCCATGATACTCCAAGAAAAATGGGGCAGCCACAGGCTGCCCCATTTGTGTATGCAGAGCTCGGACGTTATTTGACGATGATCATGTCACGGTTGGCTTCCAGCGTGGCTGGGCCTATGCCATTGACATCAGCCAGCTGATCGACCGAGGTGAACTTTCCCTGTTTTTCCCGATAGTCGACGATGGCTTGTGCCTTCTTGTCGCCAATCCCTTTCAGGCTGGTGAGTTCGGCAAGGGTGGCGGTATTGATATTCAGCTTGCCGGACTCCTTGGCGACCTCGGTCGTGGTTGTTTGCTTGGGCGCTGGTTTATCCGCTGCCAGCACGGGTTGGCTGAACAGGGGCAAGCAGGCCAGTAGCATGACTGCAGAGAGTTTCTTCATCAGCATTTCCATTGCTCCATGATGTGGATTGTGCCGAGTGGCACATTGACGAATAGCGTATCGAACGGAGCTTTTTCACTGCAATTTATGACAGGTCAGATCGCCATGCCGATAGCGGCAGATTTGCTATAAGCGCGCAGGTACACGCTATCACCCGATTCAACCTGATGATCTTGAATGTATTTCAGATGCATCTTTGATGCGGCGGGCGCGCGTCCCTGAGACGCTTTGCCCAAGCCTCGTCGAGCATGCCGGATGATATTATTCTGCGAAAAAACGGCACTGATGGCATGTTTCACTGGTCTTCAAAAGAGAACCAATAAAAAAGGCTGCTCACCTGGGGTGAGCAGCCTTTGTGATCGGTTTTTTCAGGCTAGAGCTGATTAAGCTTGTTCGTCAGCCTGAGCAGCCTGGATACCGGTCAGGGCGATGGTGTAGACGATGTCGTCAACCAGGGCGCCACGGGACAGGTCGTTGACCGGCTTGCGCATGCCTTGCAGCATCGGGCCGATAGAGACCAGGTCAGCGGAACGCTGTACCGCTTTGTAAGTGGTGTTACCGGTGTTCAGGTCAGGGAACACGAACACGGTGGCTTTACCGGCAACCGGTGAGTTCGGTGCCTTGGACTTGGCCACGTTCTCCATGATGGCCGCGTCGTACTGCAGCGGGCCGTCGATGATGAGGTCGGGGCGCTTGGCCTTGGCCAGCTCGGTCGCTTCACGCACTTTCTCTACATCGGCACCGGCGCCAGAGGTACCGGTAGAGTAGGAGATCATGGCGACGCGCGGCTCGATGCCGAACGCGGCTGCGGAATCAGCGGACTGGATGGCGATCTCGGCCAACTGCTCGGCAGTCGGATCCGGGTTGATCGCGCAGTCACCGTAGACCAGAACCTGGTCAGGCAGCAGCATGAAGAAGATGGAGGAGATCAGGGAAGAGCCCGGAGCGGTCTTGATGATCTGCATCGGCGGACGGATGGTGTTGGCAGTGGTGTGCACCGCGCCGGATACCAGGCCGTCAACTTCATTGCGCTCCAGCATCATGGTACCCAGTACCACGTTGTCTTCCAGCTGTTCGCGGGCAACCACTTCGGTCATGCCCTTGTTCTTGCGCAGCTCGACCAGACGCGGTACATAGCGCTCGCGCACGACAACCGGATCGATGATCTCGACGCGATCGGTCAGAACCACACCCTGCTGCTCAGCAACACGGCGGATCTCTTCCGGGTTGCCCAGCAGCACCGGACGGGCGATGCCACGCTCGGCACAGATGGCGGCAGCCTTGATGGTGCGCGGCTCATCGCCTTCCGGCAGCACGACACGCTTGTTGGCATGGCGAGCCAGCTCGGTCAGCTGATAACGGAACGCCGGCGGGCTCAGACGACGGGAACGGGTAGAGCTGACAGTCAGAGACTCGATCCAGTGCTTGTCGATGTGGCCAGCGACGTAGTCCTGCACCAGTTCGATACGCTCGCGGTCATCTTCCGGGATATCGACGTTGAAGTTCTGCAGGCTGACGGCGGTCTGCCAGGTGTTGGTGCCGGTGATCATGATCGGCAGGCCGGTAGCCATCGCCTGTTGGCACAGGGCCATCACTTGCGGTTCCGGATGGTAGTTACCGGTCAGCAGCAGGGCGCCCAGCTTGACGCCGTTCATGGCGGCCAGGCAGGCGGAGACGATGACGTCGGAACGGTCGCCAGAGGTCACCAGCAGGCTGCCCGGACGGAAGTGCTCGATCATGTTGTGGATAGAGCGGGCACAGAAGGTCACGGTCTGCAGGCGACGGCTGTCCAGCTCGCCCTTGTTCAGGATCTTGGCCGCTAGATGCTTGGCGAGATCCTTGGCGCGCGGGGCGATCAGCTGGGTATTCCACGGGATGCAGCCCAGGATGCGCAGCGGGCTCTTGCCGAATACTTGCAGCACTTCCAGGTTGTGGGCGGCGTCAGACGCATGGTGATGCGCCTCGAACATCTCGGTCAGGTCAGGGCGGGTTACGCCGTGCTCGTCAACCGGTGCGCCAACCTTGTTGATCACGCAACCTACGATACGGGGGTTGTTTACACCACCGAAGTTGGAGCAGGCCAGCTCGATGCGCTCTTTCAGCTTCTGGCTGGAGTCATGGCCCGGGTGGGTCACGAATACCATGTCAGCGTCCAGCGCCTTGGCGACGTCGTAGTTCAGCTTGTTGGCAAAGGGCTGCTTGTCGGTCGGCACCATACCTTCGACAACCAGCACTTCGGCACCGCTGGTTTTCACGTGCTCTTCAAAGCGGGCCACGATCTCTTCCAGCAGGATGTCGGTGTTGCTGGCGCTGATCATGTTCTCGGCGTAGGAGAGGGCGAACGGCTCGGGCGGATTGATGTTGGCAGCTGCGCGGATAACGGCGGTAGAGCGCTCGGCACCGGTTTCACCCGGACGCGGCTGGGCAACCGGTTTGAAGAAGCTGACATTGACACCGTGACGTTCCATAGCGCGAACAACGCCAAGACTCACGGAAGTTACGCCGACACCAGTGCCGACCGGGATAAGCATAATAGTGCGTGCCACTTTATACCCCTTGTTCATTTTTTGGGATCAGGAAAAGGCCGCCCTGGTGGGCGGCCTCGAGTTACTGTGTCAATTAAGCGCCGACCAGTTCCAGCGCGTCGTGGGCGATAACCCACTCTTCGTTGGTCGGGATTACCAGAGCCTTGGTAGAACCAGCCTTGGTGATCTCGCCACCTTTGCCGAAACGAGCCTTCAGGTTGGCGTCGTGATCGACGTCAAAGCCCAGCAGACCCAGCTTGTTCAGGGTGATTTCACGGATCGGAGCGGAGTTTTCACCGATACCACCGGTGAAAACAACGGCGTCCAGACGACCGTCCATGGCGGCAGCGTAGGCGCCGATGTACTTGGCCAGGCGATAGCAGTAAACGTCCATAGCACGCTTGGCTTCTTCTTTGCTGTCGTAGTTGTCTTCAACAAAACGGCAGTCGGAGGTCACTTCGGTCAGACCCTGCAGGCCGGACTCTTTGGTCAGCATGGTGTTGATATCGGCCACGCTCATGCCCAGCTTGTCGTGCAGGAAGAAGATGATGGCCGGGTCCAGATCGCCGGAGCGGGTACCCATCACCAGACCTTCCAGCGGAGTCAGGCCCATGGAGGTATCAACGGATTTGCCGTTCTTGATGGCGCAGACGGAACCGCCGTTGCCCAGGTGGCAGTTGATGATGTTCAGATCGGAAACCGGCTTGTTCAGCTGCTTGGCAGCTTCCAGGCTGATGTAGTAGTGGCTGGTGCCGTGAGCGCCGTAGCGACGGATGCCGTTCTCTTTGTAGAGCTTGTACGGCAGAGCGTACAGGAAGGCTTCTTCCGGCATGGATTGGTGGAACGCGGTATCGAATACGGCCACGTTCTTGTCAGCCAGCGCCGGGAATACGCGGCGGGCTTCACGGATACCGATCAGGTGAGCCGGGTTGTGCAGCGGCGCGTACGGAACGGCGGCTTCGATGCCGGCGATCACGTCGTCACAGATAACGACGGAAGAGGTGAAGCGCTCGCCGCCGTGAACAACACGGTGACCGATGGCGATCAGGTTCTTGGACAGTTCCGGATTGAGCGGCAGGATCTTGTTGACGATGAAGTCCAGCGCTTCCTGGTGAGCGGCACCTGCGCCCAGATCGGCACTGCCTTTCTCGCCATTCAGTTTCCACTTGATGCGGGCGTCGTCGAGGTTGAAGCACTCGGCCAGGCCGGACAGCAGGTCATCACCGGTGGTTGCGTCAATGACAGCAAACTTCAGGGAAGAGCTGCCACAGTTAAGAACAAGAACCAGCTTACTCATGAATAAATCCTATCGCAGATTGGGTTGTGTAGGCGGATGCGTTGGACATGTTATGTCCAAAAACTTTCAACTTATCCTTATGAGGGTTGGCAATCTGTTGCTTGCCCCTTGTATAGTGATACAAGACCCGAAATCCAGACGTCCCTGACAGGTCAACAGCAAGATGCTTTTGACGCAAAAATGGGCGTACAAAGGATAACCCGATTGTTGAAAAATAACAAAGTCATCCTCAACCTTTGTTACTTTGCATCAAATTTTGTCGAGGTTTTGCCGTTAGTGCGTTCAAAAAGCGCTCGGAGGTAGTATGAGCATGAACATTTTTGGAACTAAGTTACAGCAAGGCCGCCATTATATGACGCTTTGGCCGCGCCGTCCCGAGCTCAATGCGATGTTTCCTGAAAATCGGGTGATCAAGGCGACCGAATTCGCCCTCAAGGTGATCCCCGCGCTGGCGGTGCTGAGCGTGATGCTGCAGTTCCAGTTTGGCGAGCTGCACTACTGGCCCTCCGTCATCACATCCGTGCTATTTCTGCTGAGTTTGCCGCTGCAGGGATACTACTGGCTTGGTCAGCGGGCCGACACCCGTTTGTCCCCTTCGCTGGCGAGCTGGTATCGGGAGATTAACGGCAAGATGAACGAGCAGGGTGGACGCCGTCAGCTGGTCTCCCAGCCCCGCTATGAAGAGCTGGCCGATACCCTCAAGGCCGCGTTTCAGCAGCTGGACAAATCGTTTCTCTACGAATAACCCGATTCAGATGCAAAAAGGCGCCAGTGGCGCCTTTTTTGTTGTCTGGTGGCCTGCCATCAGGCTGCCAGCACTTTGCGGATTTCCTGAATGGAGAGCTTGTACTGACGCGGGCACTGGCGCCATACAGTTAGCATCCGCTGGTATTTATCGCGCATGGCGATGTCGCTGGAGAGCTCGTCGCACGGGCACTTGAGCTCGGGGAAGCGCTTGTCCACTTCCAACAGGAAGCAGACATAGTCAGCCAGCTCCCGCTCCTGACTGCGGCTGTAGCCGTTGAATTCCAGCCGGCTGGCGTTGATCTCGCCCTGATCGGCTACATCCAGATTACCCCATGAGATGGCCAGCGCGTGGTGCAGCTCGAGGGTATCGATCACCTCCTGGCAGGTCGCCAGATCAAGATGGCCGAAGCTCTTCTCCAGCTCGAGGATCTGCAGGCAGTAGCCGCGCTCGATGATGGTGCTGGCACGCTGGTAGAAGTCCGCTTTCTCCGGATTGAGTTTCGCCAGAATTTCGTACTGGTTGCTCAGGATCAAACGCTCTGTGTTGCTCATGTTCATGGGATATCTCGCTGGAAGATGATTCTGGAATCACGTTAACCCATATATAAAATGAATTTTTTGATCTGGGCGGGGGAGTTGGTGAGAAAAATCCGTTGGCAAGGGGCTGCTGGCCAGACAAAAAAGGCCTGCGTGGCAGGCCTTTCAATCCCGCAGGGGAGGGTTATCCCTTGAGGAAATCCAGTACCACCTGATGGTGATCGCTGGTTTTGAACTTGTCGAAGTGGTGGGCAATCTTGCCCTCTTCGTCGATCAGGAAGCTCTGACGGTGAATGCCGTCATACTCTTTGCCCATGAACTTCTTCGGGCCCCAGACGCCAAAGGCATCGGCGACGGCGTGGTCTTCATCGGCCAGCAGGGTGAAGTTGAGCTGGTCCCGTTCTTCAAACTTCTTCAGACGTTTGGCCGGATCCGGGCTGATGCCAAGTACCACCACATTGAGGGCGGCCAGCTCGGCGTTCACATCGCGCAGGCTGCAGGCCTGGGTGGTGCAGCCGGGGGTCATCGCCTTGGGGTAGAAATAGACCAGCACCTTCTTGCCGCGCAGGCCAGCGAGGCTGACCTGATTGCCATTCTGGTCGGGCAGGGAGAAATCGGGGGCGGGGCTGCCAGCTTGTAGTGGTTGCATGGGGTCTCCTCGGGTAAAACGCCCTCAGGCGTGTTTGCGATTGACGATAAACTCGAACGATTCGGCACCCAGTTGACGACAGAATTCGGCGAAGGCGGTTTGCGAACCTTCCACTTCACCTTCTCTGGCCAGATTGAGCTGAAAACTGATCTTCAGCAGGTTGAACGGCTGCTGCTCCAGAGTCATGGATTGCATCGCCTGAATGTTCCAGCCATGTTCGCTGAAGAACTGGGTGCACTGGCTTACGATGCCGGGTTCGTCACGGATCAACAGGTCGGCACTGGCGCGGACGTCATACTGCAGGGACTGGTGGCGTTCGGTGCGTTTCATCATGGTGATGAGATCCCACTCCTGGCTACGCAGGGGCAGGCTGATTTCGAGTTGCATCATGCTGTTCCAGTCGCCCGAGAGCAGCATGATAAAGGTAAATTCATTGCCGAAGATGCCAAGGCGGCTGTCGACAATGTTGCAACCACAGCCACTGACGTGGCGGGTCACTTCATTGACGATGCCAGGCCTGTCCGTGCCGATGGCCGTTACGACCAGGTAGTGAGTCATAAATCTTCTCTCGTCCGTTATTTCGTTGCGAAAGCCGCGCTGGCAAGCCAACCCTCCGGCCCTGATGACCACTCCCTGAGGGACGCTGCCGACTTTCGTCCATTGCTTTTTGTTCCGGATGGTATCACGGCTTGCCCCCTCTCTCCCTTGTTTTTCAAAGGGGTCAGCTTTACCATTACGCCCCTGAAAATCGGGAGAAAAGTCCATGTTACGCGGTAGTATTGTTGCGCTCGTTACCCCCATGCTGGCTTCAGGTGAAGTCGATTGGGCCAGTCTGGCCAAACTGGTCGACTATCATGTCAGCGCCGGGACCAGCGCCATTGTTGCGGTGGGTACCACAGGGGAATCGGTGACCCTGAGCGAGCAGGAGCATATCGCCGTCGTTGAAAAGACCGTTGAGTATGCCGCCGGACGCATTCCCGTCATCGCCGGTTGCGGCTCCAACAATACCGCTCACGCCATCGAACTGAGCAAACGCCTGGCTAAAACCGGGGTGGTGGCGGGTCTCTCGGTGACTCCTTACTACAACAAGCCCACTCAGGAAGGTCTCTATCGCCACTATTGTGCGATCGCCGAGGCTAGTGGTCTGCCCCAAATTCTTTATAATGTGCCCGGTCGCACCTGTTGCGATCTCAAACCGGAGACCGTGGCTCGTCTGGCCAAGGTTCCCGGCATTATCGGTTTGAAAGAGGCAACCGGCGATTTGAGCCGCACCCCGCTGCTGCGCGAGCTGTGCGGGCCGGAGTTTGCTCTCTACAGTGGCGACGATGCCACTGGTTGTGATTTTATGCTGCAAGGTGGCGATGGCGTGATTTCGGTCACCACCAATATTGCAGCGGCCCAGATGGCCGACATGTGTCGTGCTGCGCTGGCCGGTGATGCCGGGCAGGCGCATGACATCAACAATCTCTTGATGCCGTTGCACAAGACTCTGTTCTGCGAACCGAGCCCCACCCCGGTGAAATGGGCCTGTGCCCAACTGGGGTTGATTGCAACAGCCACCTTGCGCCTGCCGCTGGTTGACCTCACCCCCGAGGGCGAGCAGCTGATGGCGCGAGCACTGACCACAGCGGAGTTGATGGCGAGTGTTTAAATCTAATGGAAAGGGAAATAGAGCCCGTCTGGTGCTGAGCGTTGCGACTGTGGCCGTCTTGGCCGGTTGCAGCACCCCCCAGGATCGCAAAATGGCCAACCGCGACTTCGGTTATGAAGATGCCCGCCTCGAGGGCCGCGCGTTCTTGATCCCCGCAGGATTGAGTGCCCCCACCTTCAACAGCCAGTACGACATCCCGCCGCTTCCCGAAAGCAGCCGTGAAGGTGCCCTCGGCGCCCAGGTCGATGTGCGCCCACCCGCTCAACTGCTGACCGTGGTACCGGGCAGTCAGGTGGTGCAGAGCGCAACCGAACCGACCGTTGCCTTCTATGCACTGAGCACCAGCCAGAGCGTGGAGCGCGACACCTGGTCGTTCCTGATGAACTTCCTGGCCAAATACAAGGTCACCACCGAGAAGCTGGATCAGCAGGATGGCGTATTGCAGACCGGCTGGTTTGACAACACAGTCGCCCTCGATGGCTGGGCTGAAGATGACGAAGACTTCAAAATCCGTCAGCGTTACCAGTTCACCGTGCGCAACGATGCCCAGCGCCACGCCGTCAACATGTCGGTCCGGGTGCTGGATCACGAAGAGACCATCGACGGCGAGACCAGCAACAAGCTGACCCCTGCCGATGCCCAGCGCTATGCCGCGCGAGTGCTGAACCAGTTCTCGCTCTATTACGACAGCCAGCTGAAAGCCCGCGAGCAGCACAAGTCCAACGATGGCATGGGTCTGCAACTGGGTCTGGACAACAACGAACTGAGCGCCTGGATTGCCGAAGGTTCCTTTGATCAGGTGTGGCGTCGCCTCAACCAGGTACTGCCTGCTTACGGTTTCACCATCAAGGATACACAGCAGTCTCTGGGCTGGATCGACGTCGAGTACGAAGAGCCGGGTGCCGAGTTCTGGAAGGCGAAAGGGAGCGAGCCGTTCAAACTGGAGGAGGAGAAATACCGCTTCCAGCTTGGCGAAATGGCGGGAGGCAAGACCTCCATCACCCTGTTCGACAAGGACAAGAAGCCGGTATCGTCCGGGGTTATCTCCCAGATGTATATCAGCCTGTCCGAGGCGTTCGCCAAGGGGCTGGCCGATCAGGCAGCAGCAAAAGCAGAATAAATACAGGGGCCTTGTGCCCCTGTTTTGTTATCAAAATCCCCCTGAAAACGCGGGGATTCCGAGTGGTTTTCGATGATGCGAGCCCCCTTGCCAGCCCGTTGCAAACAGAGCGTGCAGGTGAGGGACTCGCGATGTTTACCCCCCACAAACAGGAAGTGTTATTAGCCATGAGTCTTGCAGATCAAGTATTGGCGGTGAATGACGATTTGCCGATCCGTACCGATAAACCTGTCCATTCCGGCAAAGTGCGCAGCGTCTACTGGTTGACCCCCGAAGACAGTGCCCGGCTCATAAAAGAGAAAGGCTATGATGTGCCGGCCGATGCGCCCCTCGCCCTCATGGTGATCAGCGATCGCATCTCGGCCTTCGATTGCATCTGGCAAGGTGTGGATGGCCTGAACGGCGTGCCGGGCAAAGGGGCGGCGCTCAATGCCATCTCCAGCCACTGGTTCAAGCTGTTCAAGGAGAAGGGACTGGCCGACAGCCACATTCTGGATATTCCGCACCCCTTCGTCTGGATCGTGCAAAAAGCCCGTCCGGTGATGATCGAGGCGATTGCCCGCCAGTACATCACCGGCTCCATGTGGCGTGCCTACAAGGATGGCGAGCGCGAGTTCTGCGGCATTACCTTGCCGGAAGGGCTCAAAAAAGATCAGAAGCTGCCGGAGGTCCTCATCACCCCTTCCACCAAGGGCGTGCTGAAAGGGCTGGATGGCGTGCCGGAAGCCGATGACGTCAACGTCTCCCGTGCCGATATCGAGCGCCATTATAAGGGCTTCAACTTCAGCAAGCCGGCCGACATCGACCGCTACGAAGTGCTGCTCAAAGAGGGCTTCAACGTCATCAGCGACGCGCTGGCCGGGCTGGATCAGATCTTCGTCGATACCAAGTTCGAGTTTGGTTACGTCCACGATGCCGCCGGCAACGAAAAGCTGATCTACATGGATGAAGTGGGTACCCCCGACAGCTCCCGTATCTGGGATGGCGCCGCCCTGCGCGACGGCCAGATCGTCGAGAAGTCTAAAGAGGGTTTCCGTCAGTGGCTGCTTAACCACTTCCCGGATCCGGACATCCTGCTCAACAAGAACCGTATGTCGGAACGTTTCGCCCTGGCTCGCGACAACAAGCTGCCGACCGAGGTGATGATGGATATCTCCAACACCTACGTCGGGATCGCCGAGAAGATCATCGGCCACAAGCTGGCGCGTTCTGCCAATCCCAAGCAGGAGATCATCGAGGTGCTGCGCGAGCAGTACGGTCTGATCGACTAAGGGTTGCTCTCTTTTTTTGTTGCCAACAAACAAACGTTTGCTGGCAGCAAAGGAGATAGGCAGAGAAACAGACGGGCCCCGCTATGGGGCCCGTTTATATTGCTGGTCTGGCGGCAAGCGAGCGGCGATTAGCCGTTGACCCTGAACACCTGACCGGTCTGGATGCCCAACACCGACTTCTTGTAAGCCTGCGCCACCTTGGCGGCTGGCACCGGCACGAAGCCCGGGAAGAAGTCGGCGTATTTGTCCATCGACTCCGCCAGCACGGTAGGGCTCACCACATTGATGCGAAGGCCCCTTGGCAGCTCGCAGGCGGCCGCTTTCACAAAGTGATCGATGGCGCCGTTGACGGTGCTGGCGCTCACGCCCCAGTTGATCGGCTCCTCGCTCAGGATGCCGCTGATCAGGGTGATGGAGCCCTTGTCAGTCAGATAGGGAATGGCGGCGCGGGTCAGGTTGATCTGGCCCATCAGCTTGCTCTCCACTCCCACCTGCCACTGCTCGTCGGTCATTTCGGTCAGACCGTTGAAGGCCACGCTGCCGCTGGCGACAACCAGTGCATCAAACTGGCCCACCTGGGCGAACAGCGCCTTGATGGAGGCGGGATCGCGCATGTCGACCGTAGCATCGCCACGGCTGTGGCCGACCCGGATCACCTGATGATCTTTGGCAAGCAGTTCACTGACCGCGGAGCCGACGGTGCCGGAGGCACCCACAATCACAATTTTCATCTGCATCACTCCTGGTTGGGATGTATCGATTCTAGCGCAACAGAAAATGCGAAAAAGCGCGTAAAATAAACCCATTGTTTCCATATTGGATCTAATGATGGATATCGCCCATCTGGCCAGCTTTTACGAGGTGGTGCTGCGCGGCAGTTTCTCGGCTGCGGCCGATACGCTGGGGGTCAGCAAGGGGATGCTGAGTCGCCACGTCAGCGCGCTGGAGTCCTCCCTCAATGCGCAACTGTTGCAACGTACCACCCGCCGCCTCAGCCTGACCGAGGCGGGCAAGACCCTCTACCAGCAGGCGGGGGAGATCTTCGCGCTGGCGCGGCAAGCGGAGCAGGATATTCAGGCGCTGACCGAAGAGGATGGCGGGCGGCTGCGCTTTACCTGCCCGGTCAGCACCGGCGATCGCATGGTGAGCGAGCTGCTGACCAGCTTTGCCGCGCTCTGCCCGGGAGTGGAGGTGGAACTCAACTTCACCAACCAGATGGTCGACATGAGTCAGGGAGAGAACGACATCGCCCTGCGCGCCATGAACGAGGTGCCGGACAATCTGGTCGCACTTCCTCTTGGCCGACTTAAGGATGTAGTGGTGGCGAGCCCCGCGCTTGTAGCGAGAGAGGGGCGTCCAGCCACTCCCTATGAGCTGGGCGGGCGCAGCTGCCTGTTGCAGGGGCACAATCCGGCCTGGGAGCAGTGGCACTTCATCCGTGAGGGGGAGGAGGCCCACATTCTGGTGCAGGGCAAGGTGCGGGCCAACCACTACAGCACAGTGTTGCAACTAGCGCGCGCCGGTATGGGCTATGCGAAGTGCCCGCTGATGCTGGTGGAGTCGCTGCTGACGGCAGGGGAGCTGGTGACTGTGCTCGACGAGTGGCAGAGCGGCCTGCATCAGCTTCATGTGCTGCATGCCCAGCAGCGGCGGGTACCGCGCAAGATCCGGTTGTTCAAGCAGGTGCTGACCCAGTGGTTTGCCGAGCGGCCCCACTACCTGCTCTGAGCGGCGTTATTTTTCTGTCATCTTCGGCTGCTACCCTGCGCCCATCATCGGCATCAGGAAGATCAGCGGGAATGAAGAGTAATAGAGGGTTGACCGGGTTTGTGCTGCTCTGTGCAGTGTTGGGGGCTGGCAGTGTGCAGGCCATGGTGGAAGTGAAGGTGCCGGAGAATTTCCGCATCCTCGCGGTGAGCAACGGCACCTTGCAGGATGAGCAGTATGCCACCCTGGCGGATGGCGAGCAGCAACTGCTGGTGCGCTTCGAGGGGGTGATCCCCAGTCGCAGCAGCAGCGAGAATGATCGGCAGGTACGCTCCGAACCGCAGGTGGTGCGCTATCAGGGCAGCAATCAGCATTTGCAGCTGACGACCAGCGTACCGGGAGACGAGCGGGGGATGCTGGCGTATGCCAAGGCTCCTGTGGTGGCGTTGCAGGAGGATGGCCACGCGCTTGCCATCCAGCAGGACGCGCTGGTGACCAGCGGCATGCTGCTTGGGGTGGATTGGAGCGGCAAACTGACTGAATACAACCGCAGCGGCGGCAAGGCGGCGCTGACGGCCGTCGCTGTGGCTACACAACCAACGGCTACGCTCGCCAGCGGGGCGCAACCCGTTGTGGCAGCCAGCGAGCTGGAAGGGCAGTTGCAGCAGCTGTTCCTCCAGGCCGATCCGGCCCTGCGCAAGCGCTTTATCGGTTGGGCCGTGCCGCAGCTTTAAGTTTTCCACCCGTTGCAGTAACGTGGACACTCCTTTTTCTGGCGCTCTGTTCATCGTACTCAACGAGGTTTTCATGTTTGAATTGCATTCACGCCTGCAGGCAGATACCCGGTGGCTCGGGGATCTGCCCCTCTGCCGTGTCTTGCTGGCCAAAGACAGCCAGTATCCCTGGCTGATCCTGGTACCGCGAGTAGCCAACCTGCGGGAAATTCACCATCTGGCACCGGAGCCGCAGCAACAGCTGATGCAGGAGTCCTGCGCCGTTGCCGCCCTGATGGAACAGGCCCTCAGCCCAGACAAGATCAACATAGGGGCACTGGGCAATCTGGTGCCGCAACTCCACCTTCACCATGTCGCCCGCTTTGCGACGGATCGCGCCTGGCCCGGCCCCATCTGGGGTGCTCATCCGGTCGTGCCTTACGAGCTACAAGTTTTGGCGCAGCAGGCCGATACATGGCGTGCCCGGCTCGCCACGCTGAGCGGTTTCACCCCAGTGGCTGCTGATAACGGAGTCAACTGAGAGGCGTGTCGCTATTTCAGTCTCCGGGCCGCGCCATCTGTTAGAGTTATGATATAGATAAGCCCATTTTCGATGTTCAGGAAGGTCCCATGATAGTGACAAGATCCGATGACGATGCCGTATTGACCACAGAGGATGTGCTGCTCAGCCTGTGCAACTCGGTGACGGACGTCTTGAGTGCCGCGACCATGAGTCAGGTGCGTTTTTCCGGCATGGTGCAGCGGATCAGCAAGACCTGCCTCAAGCCTGATATCGGCTGCTTCGTGCTGTTCGATGGCGGTTTTTCCGGTCTGGTGGTGATCAACTTCTCCGCCGCCGCCGCCATGGAGTTGTACGAGAGCTACATGCTCAGCATGGGGCTCTCCAAGGAGGATCTCGCCATCTCCCACACCTCTGACGAGGTAAGCAACGTGATGGGCGAGCTGATGAACCAGATCGTCGGTAGCTTCACCGTCAAGGTGGGCCGGGATCTGCAAACTCACATCACCCAGAACCAGCCGAAGATGCTGGCTCTAAACAAGCAGGTGATGCTGAGCGTCGATACCAATCTCGACAGCCCGGAATCCCGCCGCGTCACCTTCTTCACCGCCCGCAACAACATCTTCTATCTGGAGCTGGCGATGGACAAAACCGAGTTCATCCGCATTCACAATGAGGGGATGGAGCATGAGGAGCTGGATCCCGATGCCCTGATCGCCCAGGCCAAGCAGGATGCCGCCAAGCCGGTTCAGGCTGCGGCCCCGGTTGCCAACGATCACGACGATCTGCTTGATTCGCTTGGGATCTGATGACCGCAGGCAGTTTCAAATGACGAGGCCACCCATGGGGTGGCCTCGTTGTTGTTGGGGGCGGGCTAGAAGTTGTAGAGCAGGCCTGTACTGAAACGGGTTGCTTGCGAATCGTAAAAACTGATATCAGAGCTCGATTTGGCATAGGCTGCGCTGGCGGTTGCGGAAAGGGAGCGCACCCCGAACAGGTTGTGCCAGAAGAAGATGAGGTTGGCGGCAAACTCGTTGGCATCAGCGTACTGGCCAAACAGGGGGTTGGCCTCGTCATAGTTGCTCTGCCCCAGGTAGAGGTTGCTGACCAGTGACCACTGGGCTCCCCGTTTGCCATAAGTCAGTTGCATACCGCTCTGTTTGTAGCGCTGGGCGCTGCCGTTGAGATCCGCCTCGCGATAGATCAGTGCCGGTTCAACCACATGGCCGCCGGCAAAACGCCACTGATAGGAGAGTTCAAGGGCGTGGATCTTGCCGTTGCGATCGAGGAGCGAGGCATAACGGGTGTTATGAGTGGCATCGTATTGCTGGCCGCTGCGCTCCTCATCCACGTCGATGTTGCGGGTGGTCAGGCTGCCGTTGAAGTTGCTGCCCCAGATATTGTCCCAGCTTGCCCGTACACCGGTCGAGTTGATGTCGGTCGAGCTGCGGGCAACCCCCACGGCAAACGGATCGCTCCACTGCTCGGTTGGCATGGCGCTGAATACCAGTGATCCCGCCACAATCCCCTTGTCTCCCAGCGACTGACGCACCCCCAATTGCTGGGTGAAGTCGAAGCGAATGGCATCCTGGATCAGGTTGCCGAGAAAGAGCTGGGTGCGGGTGTCGGCAAAGGTGTAGCGAATGTCGGCATTGATCAGCGGGGTGACGGCAGAGCTGCTCTCTGGGCTGCCCAGACCCGAGAGGGTGTTATGGTCATCATCACCGCTATAGAAGTTGGATTCGTAGTTGACGACATTGATGCCGCCCAGCAGAAAACCGGACCAGCCGGACTCTTTGGGGATGTTCCCCAAGTCGGCGTGGGCACTGTTGGCGGCAAGCAGACCAAGGCCCAGCAGAGAGATGTGACGCATTGAAGTGTTCTCCTGATCCGATCGTTCGAAATTAAAAGAGGGGGGCTGACAGTGCCGATATTCGTCAGCCAGCTCACAGAATCGTGACGCAACCGGATGAGATAAGAGAGAGTTCACCCGGTTGTGCTGGTATTCTGTACCGCGAATATCGGGGGAAAACAACAAGATGAAACAGATTAAATCCTGGGCGCAATATTATGTCGATCTGATGACCAAGCTGGGACTGGTGCGATTCAGCATGTTCCTGGCGGCGGGCATTATCGTGCTGGCGGTCGCCATCCAGATGGGGGTGACCCTGTTCCTGCGTGGCAATATCGATGTGATCGACTTCGTTCGCTCGGTCTTCTTCGGCCTGCTGGTGACCCCCTGGGCGGTCTATTTTCTCTCCATCGTGGTGGATCAGCTAGAGGATTCTCGTCAGCGACTGAGCCGGATGGTGCGCAAGCTGCAGGATATGCGGGAGCGGGATCTGGAGCTCAATACCCAGTTGCAGGAGAACATCAGCCGCCTCAACGCCCAGATTGCCGAGACCAACCGGGCCGAGAGCCTGCGTCTGCAGGCCATCGAGGATCTCGAGAACGAGGTGTTTCAGCGGGAGAAAGCCCAGCTTCATCTGGGGGAGCGCACCGCGCTGCTGCGCTCCTTTATCGACTGCTCCCCGGATCTGGTCTACTACCGCAACGAGGATGAGCAGTTCTCCGGTTGCAACCGCGCCATGGAGGAGCTGACCGGCAAGGTGGAGGCCGAGCTGATTGGTCTGACCCCGTTCGATGTCTACAAGCAGGAGATCGCCAACAAGGTGGTGGAGACCGACAAGCAGGTTTTTGCCAGCAACGAGCCGCTCACCTACGAGCAGTGGCTGGAGTATCCCGATGGCCGTAAGGCTTACTTCGAGCTGCGCAAGGTGCCCTTCTTCGACCGCTTCGGCAAGCGGCTCGGCCTGCTCGGTTTTGGCCGCGACATCACCGAGCGCAAGCAGTATCAGGACAAGCTGGAGAAGGCGAGCCGCGACAAGACGACCTTTATCTCCACCATCAGCCACGAGTTGCGCACCCCGCTCAACGGCATCGTGGGCTTAAGTCGGATGCTGATGGATACCCCCCTCGATCCCAAGCAGCATCAGCAGCTCAAGACCATTCACCTGAGTGCGGTGACCCTTGGCAATATCTTCAACGACATCATCGACTTGGACAAACTGGATCGGCGTCGCCTCGAAATTGCGCCAACCCGTATCGACCTGCCTGCCTTCCTCGACGAGCTGGAGACCCTGTCGCGCATTCAGGCTGAGCAGAAGGGGCTCTATCTCCATTTCGATCGCGATGGCGACATGCCGCAATTTGTGATGGCTGACGGCACCCGCCTGCGTCAGGTGCTGTGGAATCTGGTGGGCAACGCGGTCAAGTTTACCGATGAGGGGGGCGTCACCGTGCGTTGCCTCTCCCATCCCGCCGACGAGCCGGGCAAGCTGGCCCTGCACTTCGAGGTGGAGGATACCGGTATCGGTATCCCGCGCGCCCAGCAGGAGAAGATCTTCGCCATGTACTATCAGGTGCAGGGCAAGAAGCACGCCACCGGCACCGGCATTGGCCTCGCGGTCTCCCGTCAGCTGGTGCAGGCGATGGGCGGCCAGCTCTATGTGGACAGCGATCCGGGCGAAGGTTCCTGCTTCACTGCCGAATTGGAGGTGGCTTGCGCCGAGCCTGTGTTGCCAGAGCAGGAGGAGGAGATGCCCTCCCTCGATATCCTGCTGGTGGAGGATGTGGAGCTTAACGTGACGGTGGCCTGCGCCCTGCTGGGCAAGCTGGGTCATCAGGTGCAGGTGGCACGGGACGGCACCCAGGCGTTGGCGATGGCCAACCCGGATGATTTCGACCTCATTTTGCTCGATATCCAGTTGCCGGACATGACCGGCTTTGATGTGGCGAAAACCCTGCTGGAGCGTTATGGCGACAGCCTGCCACCCATGGTGGCGCTCACCGCTAACTCCACCGGTGATCGCCAGTACTACCGGGATCACGGCATGCAGGATGTGATTAACAAGCCGCTCGGCTCCAAAGCGGTGCGGGAGGTGATTGGTCACCTGTTTGCCGGTCTCGCCGAGGATGAGGCGGACGAGCAGGCGGATGCGGGCAATCAGGATGCACTGCTGGATATCTCCTTCCTCACCGACTACGCCGATACTGTGGGCAAGCCGGTACTGCTCTCCAGCGTCGATCTGTTCGAGAAGATGATGCCGGACTACATGGCTGTGCTCGACTCCAACATGATTGCCAAGGATCAAGCAGGGGTAGTGGAAGAGGCCCACAAGATAAAAGGGGCGGCAGGCTCCATTGGCCTGCGCCGACTGCAGCAGACGGCGCAACTCATTCAGAGCCCGGATCATCCCGCCTGGTGGGAAAACGTGGAAGACTGGATTGAGACGCTGCGCCGGGAATATCCGGGCGATATCGCCCGTCTGCGGCGCTGGTTGCTGTCTTGAGGCTGGAGGTTGTCTTGAGTCTGATGGGAGTTGCTGGCAAGGAGCTGCAAAATGTATAGCCGTTTGATTACCCCCGCGCGCATCCACCCCTGGGGGGATGAGGCGCTGTTGGAGGCGACCGAGCAGGATCGCGCCCGCATCGTGCAGGCCGCGCCGGTGCGCCGTCTGCAGCAGAAGACCCAGGTCTTTCCGCTCGATGTGAAGGCCTCGGTGCGCAGCCGCCTCACCCACTCGCTGGAGGTGCAGGAGACCGGTCGCCAGATCAGCCGCCGCATTCTGGCCGCCTTGCCTGCCGGGATGGTCTGTGAGGGGGCTTTTATCAATCTGGTGGAGATGTCCTGCCTGCTCCATGACGTGGGCAACCCGCCGTTTGGCCACTTTGGCGAGCAGGTGATGAGCCAGTGGCTCGGCGAGATGCTCGATCCCCTCTATCAGCAGGCGCTGGCGCAGCCACCTTCGGCCCAGTGGGCTGAATTGCGTCAGGATCTGCAACTGTTTGATGGCAACGCCCAGAGTCTGCGGCTGGTGCACAGCCTGCACGAACTCAACCTGACACTCGGACAACTGGCGGCGCTCTGCAAATACCCGCAGCAGCCCCAGCCCGGCGTGAGCTATGGTCAGCATCATGGCTGGAGCAGCAAGCGGGGCATCTTCTTTAGTGAGCAGCCGCTCTACCGCGCCCTCGGTCAGAGCCTGGGATTGGCCCCCGGCTGCCGTCATCCGCTGGTCTACATCATGGAGGCGGCCGATGACATCTCATATTGCATCGCCGATCTGGAAGATGCGGTAGACCGGCGGATCTTGACACTGTCAGAGCTGCTGGTGGCGCTGCGGGCCGCTGACCAGAGCGACTATCTGGCTGCGTTGCTGGATGAGGCGCTGGTCAGTGGCCGGGGCTTTTTCCCCCATTTCCGCCAGCAACTGACCCGGGATCTGGTGGCGTTGGCGGCGCAGAGCTATGTCAGCGAACATCAGGCCATTTTGCAGGGATCCTATCCGCAAGCGCTGCTGCACGGTCAGGCGCCGGCGGCGCGGGTGCTCGACATCCTCAAGCGGGTGGCCCGCGAGCTGGTCTTTATGCGCCCCGAAGTCGAGGCTCTCGAACTGGAAGGGTATGCGGCGCTGCGCGGGGTGCTGACCAGCTATGCCTGTCTGCTGGCGCTGCCGGCGCAGCAATTTGCCCGCCTGCTGGCCGGGGAGGGGAGTCAGGCGCTGTTCTTTGCGCGCCGCCTCTATCACCGCCTCTCGGCCCGCCATCTAAAGGCCTATCGATTGGCGATTGCCACCCCGGATCCACGATTTGCCTGCCAGCACGAGCAGGAATGGTATTACCGGGTGCGGCTGCTGCTCGATTATGTCAGCGGCATGACGGATACCTATGTGCTGGAGGAGTACCGGCTGCTCTCCGGGATTTGATGCCCGGGGTTGTCCCTTGTCAGACAGCATAAAATGCCATGAAAACGTTTAAAAAGGAGTCGCAGGAGGCTTGTGTTAAATTCGGATATTTTTTAGACTGCTGCAACCTGTTCAACTTTTACCCGGTAAGGAGACGAAAATGCAACATCTGATGCTCAATATTGCATTCTCTCGCGGCACTGCGTGCGGCGTGAAATCTCGTGCTCTTTTACCGCGTGGCGTAAACAGGTAACCCCTGTCTTTTTATCACCCGCGGTTCGTCCCGCAGGGTGATATCCACTTTCTCCGGGAGAACCGCATGTTCAACTGGAGAATGTTATGTCTATCGAACTGGTTTTACTGCGCAGTGTTGAATCCCTGGTCCAGAGAAGGATTGCCCGGGTCGAGCGTCGTCTCGTGCAGGTCAATCTGTCACCCGCCCTGCTCAGGGATATCGGGCTGGAAGGATATCAGGGTCAGATCGCCCTCGTTCGCGAGCGGGAGTATCAAACCGGCTTCCGACTCGGGAATCGAATAACCTGATGGAAGGGGCCTGTATGGCCCCTCTTTGCACTAATGGCAGACCCCGGTCTGCCATTTTCGTTTGGCCCGGTGACGGTCAGGCAAGGATAAGCGCTGAGACTGAATAGCTGTGCTGCGGCTTGATGCCCAGGGGGTTATCCACGTTGCTGTGAGCCGCCAAGTCATCAGGCTGTGAATTGGCTAATTGGCACCGGACTTGGCAAGATAGATTGCCTACACTGATATCTATCTGATTCTGTTGGCTGGATCCCTCCGTTTGAACAAGGATGTTCATGAAAATCTCAAGCAAGTTGCTGCTCAGCTTCGGTTTTATCAACCTGCTGATCCTGCTCTCCTCCACGCTGGTCTATTACCGGCTGACCCAGATCAATCAGGCCCAACACACTCTGCTGGAGCAGGCGCTGCCCGCTCTGCAGCGGGATGAGGCGAGCCAGAAGGCGCTGGTTGCCACCGTTTCTGCCCTGCGTGGCTATCTGATCCTCGGCAAGGATCCGGCTCAGGCTTCCCGCCTCAAGCAGGAGTGGGAGTCGGCCTGGCAGGCCATCGCCCATCAGGCGTTCAGTCCGGCGCTCGCCAAGTCTCTCGAGACCTTCAAAAGCCACTAGGAGAAGGTGTGGAGCATCGCCCAGAGCGAAGAGAATCTGCCCGCTCACACCCTGATGCTACAGGAGGCGGGGCCGTTGGCGGAGGCGGCGCTCGATCAGTTGCAATCTTTTGCCAATGAGGAGGTGGCGACCCCGCAGGAGCAGCTCGCGGACGATCGCCGCATGCTGCTCAAGCAGGTGGGAGATGCCTACAACAGCCTCGCCAATTCCCTCTCTGCCCTGCGGGATTTTCTTATCTCCGGCGATCCTGAATACCGCAGCAAATATCAGGATTATTACCAGTTTCACCAGCAGCGGGTGGCTGAGGTGAAGCAGCAAGCCGCGCTCTTTACCGACACCCAGCAGAGCCTCTGGCAGCTGTTTGAAGAGATGACTACCCCCTTCTCCGAGCTGGTGGGGCAGGTGATCGAGAAGCGCCAGGCGCCGGATTGGGATCAGGCAAACTACCTGATGGCCACCGACATCGAGCCGATGCAGTCCAGCCTCAGCGAGCAGTTGGTCCAGCAGGTGGGGAAAACCCGTGCCGAGGTGGATCTGATTTCGGCGCAGATGACCGGAGCCGGGAGGGCCATCAACCAGACACTGCTGTTGGCCACCGGCAGCGCCATCGTGCTTGGTATGCTGGTCGCCTGGCTCTTTAGCCTTCGTCTGACCCGTGACATTGCCAGCCTGGTGATCCGGGCGGGGCTGGTTGCGGATGGTCGGCTGGCGGCCGAGCCCTTGCCGATAAGGGGTCAGGATGAGCTGGGTGGATTGACCGGCTCCATCAACCGGATGTCTGCCCAGTTACGTGATCTGGTCGGCGAGTTGCAGGGCGCAGTGGGACAGGTCGAAGAGGCTTGTCTCGATGTGGGCAACACCACCAGAGCCATAGTGGTGGATCTGACGGAGCAGGATCAGCGGGTCGATGCGGTGGCGGCAGCTATCGATCAGATGTCGGTCAGCGCCCGTGATGTGGCTGGCAACATTGCCGGTGTGGCGGATAGTGCCCATCAGGTGCAGCAGCAGACCCGTCAGGGAGAGGCCGCGCTGACGCGAATGAGCGATACCATGCAGCAGATTGCCACCATGATTGGACAGGCCAATGAAGCCATGGGGCTGTTGGCGCATCAGAGCGAACAGGTGGGGCAGATCACCGAGGTGATCGCCACTATAGCCGAGCAGACCAACCTGCTGGCCCTCAATGCCGCCATCGAGGCGGCACGAGCAGGCGAGCAGGGGCGCGGTTTTGCGGTGGTGGCCGATGAGGTACGCCAGCTGGCGACCCGCACCCATCAATCAACCGCCGAGATCAGCCAGACTATTGCGGCCATCTCCCGGCAGACTCGCCAGACGGTAAGTACCGTCAGCAGCGGTACCCGGTTGGTGGAGCAAGGGCGGGATGCTGTCGGATTGGTGACCGATACCCTGAGTGCCATGAACCAGCTGGTACAGTCGCTGTCGGGCCAGCTGGAGGCCATTTCGGTGGCAACCGAGCAGCAGTCGCGGGTGGCCGCCGAGGTATCCGGGACGGTCGATGACATTGCTGCGCTCAGTCGGCAATCCTGTCAGCGCAGTCAGCAGGGGGAGGAGATCGTAGCCAGACTGGCTGGCGATACCGGCAAGCTGAAGGCGGTCATCGCCCGCTTTGATCTTGATGCGTGAGATGGCGGGATCATCCCGCCATTGTTATTGCCATGCACCGATACGTCTGGCCCGTGGGTTTAGTCCAGACGTCTGAAGGTGTGGTTGTCGAAGCTGCTGGTGGTCTCGCGATTGAGCAGGCTGACCAGCAAAATAGCCCGTTTATCTCCATCCGGTTCCATATAGATGGCTTCAAAGCCAGCCAATGGTCCCTCTTCAATCCGCACCTTGTCACCCGAGCAGGGCAGGCTGGCGTAGCAGGCTCTCGCCTCATCGCTGTCATCGCGGCTCATCAGCTGATAGACCAGCTTGCTGCTGATGGGGGTCCATTCACTGCCAAAGTGGATGATCCGGCTGATGCCACGGGTCGACTTCAGGGTGACCGGTGTCACCTCTTCCAGATCGACAAAGATAAACAGGTAGTTGGGGAACATGGGTTCCCGTACCGGAACTCGCTTGCCCCGGCGCAGCTTCTCGATCTCCACCATGGGGTAATAGGATTCGATGCCCTGGGCATCGAGGTGGGCGCGGGCGCGGGCCTCTTCCTTTGGTTTGCAGTAGGCCAGATACCATTTTTTCATATGATGAGTATGTTCGTGTTGCCGTGCTCGCGGATATGATAGCGGCGTCAATAAAAAAGGCTATGTCCCAATTACGTGTTGAAAGGCTAAGCTTGAAGTAGGCCATCACCTTGAGGTCTACCATCATGGATACCCCAGC